>CAJOQA010000268.1 GCA_905236465.1 uncultured Treponema sp. | reverse complement strand
TAGATGGTAACATAGCTATACATTTTAATACTATTTAAGATGGAGCCCGTCAAGGCTCCTTTTTTGTTATCAGGGTTAGGGGTTAAAACTAGAGTGGAATATATTTCTACAGATACCATTCCTTATTTTAAGGATTGTCAGACTGTTTTAGAGCCATTAGGAATTATTTTGGTTGAGTTACATGTTACGCCACTTAAGGGATGTGTCAATGTTTCTGCTATCGTATGCTTAAAAGATTCTAGTAGGGATATCAGTGTATCTGATTGCTCTAAGGCTCATAGGGCGATTTTGCCTGTTCTAGCAGCAAAAACAGGTAGAAGTGAAGATGACCTGTCTATGGAGGTCAGTTCCCCCGGGCTTTCTCATAATATAAAAAATGCAGTTGAATTTTCTTTTTTTGTAGGAAGGGAAATTCGTGTTTGGACTAAAAGCCTAGGTGATTGGGAAAATGGAATTATAGAAAGTTCAGACGAAAAAGAACTTGTTTTGAAAAAAAATGATGGCAGTTCACGTACTGTAGAATACGGTGATATTGCTAAAGCAAAATTTATACACTTATAAGGGAGGCTTGATATGTCAGAAATGGCAGATGCAATCCGTGCGCTTTCCTCAGAAAAGGGGATTAGTGTGGATTCAGTCAGGCAGACTGTTGAAAACACAATCAAGGCAGCTTACAAGAGAACTTTTGGTACTTCTGAAAACTGCATTGTTAAATTCAGTGACAATATGGACAATGTTACTGTTTATGCTCGCAAAGTTGTTGTAGATGGAGTTTACGACCCTTCTCAGGAGATTGAGCTGGAGGAAGCACAGAGAATAGATGCAAGTGCTTCTGTAGGCGATGAGATGGTTATCCCCATTGATCCCCATACATTCGGTCGTTCTGCTGTCTTTACAGGAAAACAGACTGCTCATCAAGCTTTAAGTGAAAGTTTTAAAGATAATCTTTATAATACGTATAAAGATCGGATTGGCAAGATTGAAACTGGCGTTTATCAGCGTGAAAGAAAGGGCAATATCTTTGTTGAACTTGACGGAAAAGCAGAGGGATTTTTACCTGTAAAAAATCAGTCCCCGCATGAAGTGTTTGAAAAAAATGACCGTGTCCGCGCTATTGTAGAAAAAATCAATAAGACACCTGCAGGAATACAGCTTGTTCTTAGTCGCACGAGTCCTGATTTTGTTAAGAAGATTTTGGAAAGCGAAGTTACAGAGATTGCTGATGGAACTGTTGTGGTTCAAAAAGTTGTTCGCGAACCTGGTTACCGCACAAAGGTCGCTGTTTATTCAACAAAACAGGATGTTGATCCAGTAGGTGCTTGTGTCGGTATGAAGGGTATGCGTATACAAAATGTTATACGTGAGCTTTACGGTGAAAAGATAGATGTCCTTAAGTACGATGAGGATCCGCATGAGTTTATAAAGAATTCTCTTTCACCAGCGGAAGTAAAAAGAGTTGTGATTCAGGATGCAGTGCACAGAGAGGCACTTGCAATTGTTGATGATAGTCAGTTTTCTATTGCAATTGGTAAGCAGGGACAGAATGTCCGCCTTGCAAACAAGTTGTGCGATTGGAGTGTAAATGTAAAGACTGAAGCTACTGTAACAGAAGAAGACCTGATTGAAGTATCTTCTGTTAAGGCTGCAGAAAAACTCTTTGCCGATTTGCCAGAAAATCAGGCTCAGCCTCAAGTTGCGGAAAATGAAGAAGATTCTGATGATTTTGTATATGTAAGCCAGTTGCCTGGAATTGACAAGAGGCTTGTTGACTTGCTTGCAGCCGCAGGTCTTAATGATTTAGAGGCCTTTATTCAGGCTTCTGATGATGGTTCCCTGGCCAAGGTTGAAGGCTTGACAGAAGAGGATTTGGCTACTCTTGATAGGATTCTCAAGGAAAATGTTGAGATCGTTGAAGAGGGCGAAGAGGAATAAGGAGGCTTTATAGCCTTCTCTTGACCATAAAGGTGTAATATATTAAATTAAGGATGAGGAGTTAAGGAAGAAAGGATATATGGCGGAAGAAACAGAAAATAAGCCCAAACCAGTATTGATAAAGAAAGATAAGACAGCTGACTCAAAAACTGTACAGCAGCCAAAGAAAAAAATCAGGTTTATTAAGAAAAAGCCGGCTCCCGTGTCGGAATCTCAATCTCCAGTAGTAGCAGAAACAAAACCTGTTTCTCAGCCTGTTGCTCAGGCGGAAAAGGCTCCTGTTCCTCAGGAAGATAAAAGTGTTTCAAAGCAGCCTCCTGCTCCTTCCTCTCCATCTACAGTTTCAGAAAATATTCAGCCAAAAGCCAATGTTGCTGAAGAAAAACCCAAGACACAACCTCAGCGTACAACCTTTGAGTTGACTAGTAATAGGCCTAATGTAAAAGCCGGTAACTTAAGCGGTGGTCCCCGTAATCGCTATAATAATCGTGGTGGTTTTACCGGTGCGCAGGCTCGTGAAGGTTATCAGAACCGTGAACGTCAGGGTGGCTACAATAATAATCGCCAGGGCGGATATAACAACGGCAATGGTAACGGTGGCTATAACAATCGTCAGGGCGGGTATAATAACGGCAATGGCGGTTACAACAATAACCGGCAGGGTGGTTATAACAATCGTCAGGGCGGATATAACAACGGTACTGGTAACGGTGGCTACAATAATAACCGGCAGGGTGGCTACAATAACGGAAATTCTGGTCATTCAGGCTTTGGTGGCGGTCGTTCTGCTTTCGGTGCCTCTTCTGGTAGCAGGCCCACATTTACCGATCCTGCAGCCCTGCAGGGAAACAAAACCCCTTCTAAAAAGCAGTTTAAGGGTAAAAAACAAGTATACACAAGAAAAGATAAAGAAGAATTCTTTGACGAGGATGAACTTTATCAGAATAAGAAGAAAGAAACTGTTGTATCTGTTGTTCCCGCAACAATAGATATCATGGAAACAATTTCTGTTTCGGACCTTGCTCGGAAGATGAACTTAAAGGCAGGAGAAATTATTGCTAAGTTGATGAGCATGGGTATGATGGTTACTATTAACCAAAGTATTGATGCTGATACAGCAGAACTGCTTGCTGGCGAATATAACTGCCAGGTTCACCGTGTAAGTCTTTACGATGAAACTGTTATAGAAAGCGACAAGGGTAGCGAAGAAACTGTAAAGGTTCGTCCCCCTATTGTCACTGTTATGGGTCACGTTGACCACGGTAAGACTAAGACTTTGGATGCAATCCGTAATGCGAATGTAGCGGAAGGCGAAGCTGGTGGTATTACCCAAAAGATTGGTGCTTACCAGGTTTCTACAGACAAGGGAACGATAACTTTCTTAGATACTCCTGGTCACGAAGCATTTACAATGATGCGCGCTCGTGGTGCGCAAATAACTGATATAGTTGTTCTTGTTGTTGCAGCTGATGATGGTGTTATGCCACAGACAACTGAAGCAATTAACCATGCAAAGGATGCAAAGGTTCCCATTATTGTTGCAGTAAACAAAATCGATAAGCCTGATGCTAATCCAGAGCGTGTTATGACTCAACTTTCTGAGTTAGGACTTACCCCTGAAGCTTGGGGAGGAGAAACTCAGTATGTGAATATTTCTGCCTTAAAGCGGGAAGGTATTGATGACTTGCTTGATGCAATCCTTATTCAGGCTGAAATGCTTGAGCTTAAAGCACAGTATGACTGCCGTGCTGAAGGAAAAGTCATTGAAAGCCGCATAGATCAGGGAAGGGGTGTTGTAGCAACTGTTGTAGTTGAGCGTGGTACTTTGCATACTGGTGACCCCTTTGTTGCCGGCGTCTATTCAGGAAGAGTCCGTGCTATATTCAATGATAGGGGACAAAAGATAAAAGAAGCAAGTCCTTCTATGCCAGTTGAAGTTCTTGGTATTGAATCGATGCCAAATGCAGGTGATCCTTTCCAGGTTACAGAAACAGAAAAGGATGCCCGGGCCTTTGCTGCCAAGAGACAGGAACTAAAGCGCTTTGAAGATGCAAAGGCTGTTAAGAAAGTTACTCTTGATACCCTGTATTCTACTATCGAGCAAAGTGAAATCAAGGAATTCAAGGTTATTATCAAGGCTGACTTACAGGGTTCTGCCGAAGCGCTTAAGACTTCACTGGAAAAGCTTTCTACAAAAGAAATCCGCCTGGTTGTAATTCATTCAAGTGCTGGTGCAATTAACGAAAGCGATGTTACCTTGGCTGCAGCTGACTCAAATGCAATTATTATAGGCTTTAATGTTCGTCCTACTCCTAAGGCAAAGGCTTTTGCCGATCAGGAAAAGGTTGAAATCCGAAAGTACAACATTATCTATAAGTGTGTTGAAGAAATTCAGCAAGCAATGGAAGGTATGTTGCAACCAGATACAAAAGAAGAAGTTACCGGTATGCTTGAGGTCCGCGATACATTCCGTGTACCTAAGATCGGTCTTATCGCTGGTTGTTATGTTACAGACGGTATCATCAAGAAGACAAGTAGCGTAAACATTATCCGCGACGGTGTTGTAAAGTTTACCGGAAAAGTTGCTTCTCTTAAGCACTTCAAGGAAGATGTCAAAGAGGCTAAAGCCGGCTATGAATGTGGTCTTGGCATTGAAAATTGGCAGGACATTCAGGTTGGGGATCAAATTGAAGCCTTTGAATTTGTTGAGGTAAAACGCAAGTTAGGTCAAAAACTTGTAGACGAGAAGGCTGAAGTTGAAAAGCGTGAGGCTGAGCGTGAAGCTAATGAAAAGGCAAGGCTTGAAAAAGAAGCCGCTGAGCGTGAGGCTGCTGAACGAGAGGCAAAAGAAGCTGGAAAAGCTAAAAAGGCAGGTCGTATCTAAGTATGGGACAGTATAGGCTTTTGCGACTGGGCAACCAGTTGCGACAAGAAATTGCCACGATGATAATGCGGCATGAAATAAAAGACCCTAGGGTGAATGAATTCTTAACGATTGACCGTGTGGAAGTTGCTAAGGATTTGTCCCATGCAAAAGTTTTTGTTTCCTCTTTTTTGGATAAAGCTTCGGTTGAGCGCGGGGTTGAAGGTTTGCAGAGTGCAGCAGGATTTATTCAGTCAAGTATTGCAAAAAAAGTTTCAACTTACAAATTTCCGCGTTTTACCTTTATTGCTGACTTTAGTATAAAAGAAGGGTACGAGATGGTTCAGAAGCTTGAAACTTTGGTTGAAGATAAAGCTGAATCTTCTGAAGGTGAGAATGAAGAAGAATAAGGGATCTAATATAACAGGTCTTGTTCTACTTGCAAAAAAAAGTGGGCTGACTAGTTTTTCTTCTCTTTGGTCTGTAAAGCACGCCTTAAAGACAGAAAAAGTTGGTCATACAGGGACCTTAGATTCATTTGCGGACGGCCTTTTAGTTGTTCTGACTGGCCGTTTGACCCATCTTGTTCCACATATAACTTCATTTACAAAAACATATCTTGCGCTTGTCTGTTTTGGCAAAGAAACAGATACCCTTGATCCTACAGGAAAAGTTATAAAAAGGGGGTCTGCTACTTCAAGAAAACAAGTAGAAGACATACTTGCAACTTTTACAGGTCCTCTTTTGCAAAAGCCACCTGCTTTTTCTGCTCTCCATGTGGGGGGAAAGCGGGCTAGTGACCTTGCAAGAAATGGTCAAGATGTAAATATTGAACCCAGGCAAATTTTTGTTTACAAGAATAGTCTTATAGATTTTAAAGAAGCTAGTGAAAATGATCCTTGCTCCTATGCAATCCTTGAAATTCAGTGTTCTAAGGGAACATACATTAGAGCCCTTGCCCGTGACATTGGAGAGGCTTTACAAAGTCCTGCCTGTCTTTCAGCTTTGCGACGAACTCAAGTAGGGCCATTTAAATTAAGCGATGCTGCCTTTGCAAAAGACTTGCCCCCCTTTGATATGAATCTTATAGCTTACTCTCCTGATAAAAAAAAGGATAATCAAGATGAAAGGTGTGAAATCAGAAAGGCTTTTTCTCTTTTTACTCCAGAACTTGCAAAGACTTGCGGACTGAAAACTGCTTATTTGAAAAAAGATTTTGAATCCTACCTTGAAAACGGTAGACCTTTAAAAAAGAAGATGCTTGAACTTTTAAGTGCTGGTGAAAGCAAAAAAATTGCGCTTTTTTTTCAAGATGGAATTTTTGCGGGTATGGTTGAAGATTTGCAAGCTCCTTCATACTTTTACAGATATTCATTTATTGCTCCTAGGGAAAAGAAATCTTTTTACACCTTTACTTTAGAAGATATAATGAATGATAATTTTCCGCTGGAATTTATAAAAAGGGGAACAGCCTTAAGTGTTGGCGCCTTTGACGGCTTACACAGGGGGCACAGGACAATAATCGAGCAAATAAAAGGATATAAGAACTTAGTAAAGGGGCTTGTAACTTTTACTTCACCTTTTAAGGCTGAATCAAAAGATTATTTTGGAAATGTCCTTACTTTAGAGCAAAAAATTGAAGAAATCAAAAACTTTGCCCTTGATTTTGTTCTAGTGATTGACTTTTCTCCTGAATTCAGTAAAATAGAAGGGAATGTTTTTATTTTAACCCTCATTGAAAAAATGGGAATGAAAGTTTTAGTTGAGGGAATGGATTTTTCTTGTGGCTATAAGGGAGCCTTGAATATGCAGGGCTTAACTCTTTTAGCTAAGGAGAAAAACTTTGACCTTTGTCAAGTCCCTGATTCTTTTGTGGATGGGGAAAAAGTTTCTTCTTCTTCCATAAGGAATTATATCAGGCTAGGAGACTTAAAAAGATCAGCCTTGATGCTTGGGGATTTTTTTACCTTGGATTGTAAAAGTGTAAAATGGACTTTTAGAGCGGGAAAGGCTGAAGCTAAAATAAAAACAAGTCAGCTTGTGCCTTGTGACGGCACATATAAAGTTTTGGTAGAATTTCCTGAAGACGCTGAAGAAGATTCGGTGGAATTGAAAGCGGTGTCTTGCAGAACTTTTAGCTTGAAAAGTCTGCATACAGATTGCCTTATAAAAGATGGAAGGCTTAGTCTTTTTCTTCCTTCTCAAGCGGTATCTGATCGGGTTCAGGCAATAAAATTTATTTAAGGAGTAAGTAATGGCACTTACAAAAGAAACTACAGCAGCTGTAGTAAGCAAGTTCGGTTCATCTGCATCTGACACCGGCAACACAAAAGTTCAGGTCGCTCTTCTTACAGAGAGAATTAAGCAGTTGACAGCCCACACAAAGCAGTTTCCAAAGGATGCAACTGCAGGACGCAGCCTTCTTAAGGTTGTTGGACAGAGACGCAAGATGCTCAAGTATATGCAGCGTGTTGATTTGGAAGGATACCGCAGTTTGATTAAGGAACTCGGTATACGTAAGTAAATATTGAGGAAGGGCGGTACCTGTTTTAAATTTTCAGGCCGCCCTTTTTATTGTGAAAACGGCTAAGTTTTGTAAGGTACTGCCGAATTCATTTGAGAACCTGTATTTTTTTAAGGCCTTTTGCTAAGTGGGCCTACAGATTCTGAAACGAGTTCGGACATACATGGTTCCTAAAAAGACTGAAGCTTGTTTTACACTGAATTTTAGAAGGATAAGATGGTACAAAGAGTAAGTAAGAAAATCGGTGACAATGAATTGATTCTTGAAACCGGAAAAATTGGAAAGCAGGCTAATGGTTGTGTTTATGCCCAGTATGGTGGAACAGCTATTATTGCTACAGTATGTGCTTCAAGCGAAGTAAAAGAAGGTCTTGATTTTGTTCCTGTAACAGTTGATTATAATGAGAAGTTTTATGCGGCCGGAAAAATCCCTGGTGGTTTTGTAAAAAGGGAAAGTCGCCCTAAGGATAAGGAAATACTTGTAAGCCGCCTTATTGACCGCCCTATGCGTCCTCTTTTTGAACCCGCATTCGGCCGCGAACTTCAAGTTGTTCCTACCTGTGTTTCTATTGATGGTGTTAATCCCCCTGATATTCTTGCTGTAATCGCTTCTTCTGCAGCAGTAACAATAAGCGATATTCCCTTTAACGGACCAGTTGGTGCCGTTCGTGTTATCTATACAAAGGGTGAGTATGTTCTTAACCCCACTTATGAGCAGAGAAAGCACGCTGAGCTTGAAATTGTTGTTGCCGGTACTAAAGATGGTTTTACAATGGTTGAAGGTGGCGCTAATGAGGCTGGTGAGGATGTAATGCTTGGTGCTTTGGAAAAGGCCCAAGAGTTTATAAAAGAAATGTGCCTTTTCCAAGAAGAACTGCAGAAATTATGCGGTAAGGAAAAGTTGCCATTGGCCCCGCTTAACATTGAGCTTTTAAATAAAGAGGCAATAGAAGCAGAAGCTATTCCCCTTATGCAGACAGCCTGTTTCCTAAAAGGAAAACAAGCTCGTGGTAAGGCTGTGGAAGATGTAAAGAAAAAGGTTGCGGAAAAATATGCAGAGCAGCTTACAGACCCTGTTCAGGCTGGTCTTTACAATAAGCTCTTTGATGAGCTTCAGTATAATCTTTTGCGTTCAAGCATCCTTGATAAGGGGCTCCGTATTGATGGGCGCGGAACAGAAGATATCCGCCCCATTACCTGTGAAATCAATGTTCTTCCTCGTCCACATGGCTCTGCTATCTTTACACGTGGAGAGACACAGTCTCTTGCTGTTACTACTTTGGGAACAGCAATGGATGAACAGGTTTATGATGATATTGAAGGAGACCGTTCTGAAAACTTCATCCTTCATTACAACTTCCCACCATATTCAGTAGGTGAGGTTGGTAAACTTACAACAGGTCGTCGCGAAATCGGTCACGGTAATCTTGCCCGCCGTTCTCTTTTGCCTATGATTCCATCCCGTGAGGAATTCCCCTATACAATTCGTGTTGTCAGTGAAATTATGGAATCCAACGGTTCATCTTCACAGGCTTCAACTTGTGGTGGCTGTCTTTCACTTTTGGCTGCCGGTGTTCCAATGAAAAAGATGGTTGCCGGTATTGCAATGGGTCTTATTACAGATGGTCCCCAATACAAGAAGTATGCTATTTTAAGTGATATTCTTGGAGAAGAGGATCACTTAGGCGATATGGACTTTAAGGTTGCTGGTACCCGTGATGGTATTACAGGTTTCCAGATGGATATCAAGATTGCTGGTGTCAGCATGGACATCATGAAGAAGGCCTTGGAGCAGGCTCGACGCGGTCGCAATCATATCCTTGATATTATGGAAAAATGTATTGATAAGCCTCAGCCTATAAGTGCCTTTGCTCCAAAAATCGATTCTCTTAAGATTCCTGTTGATAAGATTGGTGCCCTTATTGGTCCTGGTGGAAAAAATGTCAAGGCCCTGTGTGCCCAATATGGTGTTACAATCAATACTGATGATGATGGTACTGTTACGATTTATGGTAAGACTGGAAAAGCAACAGATGCTGCAAAGGCTGCTGTAAAGGG
>CAJOQA010000267.1 GCA_905236465.1 uncultured Treponema sp. | reverse complement strand
GTTCGTGTCCAGTCTGCGGGTCAAAGTCAAGCCAAACTAAGTCGCCTTTTTCTGGAGTATAATTTGATGCTACCATTCTTCATTACCTACCGAACTGCCAGTTGATATTTCTGAATGGATGTTTTCCGAAGTAACCATAGCCAACATATCATCAAGAGTCTTTTTTTGAGGAAGAATTACCATTTTCCCTTTTTCTGCAATTACTTCTATTTTACTTCCACTCTTTACATTATTGTCTTTAGCCCAAAGTGACGGAATTCTAAAACCGAGGCTGTTGCCCCATTTCTGAACTACTGCCTGCATAATGCTACCTCCATATGTCAAGTGTATACATTGTATATCTTTATTGTCAAGCAAAAATATATAAAAAAAAGGCGAGCTTGACTCGCCATATAAAAAAATCAGGCCTGACCTGATTTTTTTATTTTGTTACATACATCCATGCTTTTTTACTGGAATCGGTTGCATGTTCAAAAAAAGCAATATCATTTCCAACTTTTTTTAGTAAGTCGATTTCATTTGATACTTCATAATTTGAAAAGCCTTTTGATAATAAAAAATCTCTGATTTCTTCAATCGTAATTCCTGTTCGGATTTCATGGTCAGATAAAGTATTGTTATATAAATACAATCGTAAAGATGCCACATTTGAATAAGTAAAATCATTCCAGTAAGAAATCTTGGTCACGGCTTTATTATAAGTTGAATTTGATATTACACCTACTTCAACCTTGTAGGTAGTATAATCATCATCTGATGAACTATCGCTACAGCCTATAAAACCTAAACTTACAATCCAAATAATTGTGAATAAACCTAAAAACTTTCGTTTCATAAAATCCTCCAAACTTTTTTGAGAAAATTTGTTTGAGGATTTTGCTTTCAACGAAAGCGCCCCAGTGCGGGCATCCACATAACAACTGGTTGTACCGCAGCGGGCTCGACCCGCTGTCGGCTACGAACCTTTGTTATACGAAATTATTCCTTTTTTAAATCTCCTTCTAAAAAAAGAGATTTATATTTTCAGAAGCAACGCTTCTAATTTTATGTAAACTTTTTCTAAGCGACGAAAGTCGCGGTCTACAGCTTCCTTGCTTTGCCCTAAAGTTATATTAATTTTATAATCGAGCTTGACTCGATTATAAAATCTACCTTTATTAAAATAGACTTTTCTTTATATCTCAACTGTTTTCTCTGTTTTTATCAAACCAAGATTTTATTGATTTCATTTTATAATCAAACGGATTAAAAGAGAACTCTCCTGTTTCATTTGACAACACGGGATATTTTCCGTTTATCACGTAATTTACACATTCATATTTAACAACATTTTTTTTTCGGTCATATTTTTCATATATTATCTGATTTTTATTTACCATGTATTCTTCTTCTATAAAATCGTTAATCTGTTTTGATACATAGATATAAGTTGGATAAGTACAACCAGTTTCTGAAAATGGAAATAAATACATTATATCATTTTCATAATATGCTTGATGTATACAATCTATTTCTCCTTCTTTGATGCTATTGATTTGTACAACTTTTTTTTCTTTATCACGAAATATCTCCAAGTAAGATTTACAATTTGATCTTATTTTTTCAGTTTCTTTTAAACCTTTTGTTTGTAATTGGAATTGTTCAAAAAACCCCGTTTATATCCTAAGAATGATGTGTTTTTTGTAGGTAAATATGAAATACTATAATCATCTTTATTAAGTATAGAATATTTAATTTCTGAGGCAAGTTTATTACAATTCTGATTAAGCTTTATCAAATAACTTTTTCTAATCATATTTTTCTACTCTATCAATTACCAGCTCAGTGAGCTGTGCGTATAACAATGAGTTAAACCGCAAAAACGGTTCTGCCCACCGGGCAGAATTGGCGCAAAAGTTACGGTGGCGTAAAGCCACGAAAAGCAACTTTTGTGACAAAGTTTTTGTCGGCTTTGAACTTTTGTTATGTGCTATTTTATTCTAAGTAACCACCATAGCACCAGCCGACAGTACCAGCTTTTATTGGATTACCGTCGCGGTCTTTAGCACCTTTTTGTACTTCAACCTTTACCCAGTTAGAAGAAATGCCATCGATTGTTTCTGCTTTTCCAAGTTCAAGGATTTTTACTTTTGTTCCTGCAGACATTACGGTAAGAACCTGGGTAGAGGTTGCTT
>CAJOQA010000266.1 GCA_905236465.1 uncultured Treponema sp. | reverse complement strand
GATGTTTTAATTCCTGCTATTACCAGGAATTAAAACTCGTCGGGTTCTCTAAAAAATCACCAAAGGTGAGTTTTTAGAGATACCCTTGATTATTTAGACGACTTATTTGGAGAAGGAGCCACAAATCGATTATGTTCTAGCGTAAAAAAATCAGGAGCGAATGCTTCTTTTTTATGGGAAGTGGCAGATTTTAATGGCAACAGAATATCAAGCATTGGACTAAAAAAGGTTTTTGGCAAATATTTGAGCCTATATAAAAAAGAACCCATATCCTCTATAAAAACGAAACTATATTTTTCAAGCCATACACTAGGAATTTATCACCCCATTTACCTTTGGGAATGGAGTTATGATAGGTGGGAGAGGGGAAAAGACTTTGGTATGTCTGATTCTGCAATGCGCCACAGATTTATGGACGCATATAGTTCTGTAATAAATAGAACATTCTTTCCTTTGCGTCCTTATCTAGTTCTTTTACTTTCTTTAGCATTTGTGTTTATAAAATTAAAGATTTATAAGCAAAATGTAAAAGAAAATATTGAATGTCAGCTAATCCTAATATCAATTTTTTATTATGGTGCCTTTGTAATAAATAATCAAAGCATGGAATTTAGATATTTCTACCCTGCTTTTTATTTATTGGCATTAACCATAATAAGTAGTCTTTCTGCATTCTGTGATGCCTTTATTACAAAAATAACAAAAAGGAGGGCTAGTTTAGTATGACGCTCTCCCTTTGTTTGCTCACATGGAATGAACTAGAAGGCTGTAAACACGATATTCCCCTCATAGACAAAAGCAAATTTGATGAGATTTATTGCATTGACGGTGGCAGCACAGACGGTACTGTTGAATACCTAAAAGAAAATGGAATAGAGGTGTATTTTCAAAGTGCAAAAGGCTTAAATCAGGCTTGTATAGACGCTTGCAATCATTGTCATAGCGATGCTTTTGTTTTTTACCACCCAAAAGGAAGTATTCCTGTAGAAGATACCTATAAATTTCGCCCCTTGTTTGAAGCAGGTTATGAACTTGTTGTTGCAAGTCGCATGATGAAAGAATCTGTAAATGAAGAAGACAGTCATCTTTTTAAACCTAGAAAACACTTTGGTTTTATTGCTTGGTCTTATAGCAAAAATATTATTCAAAAAAGAAGGAAACACAATTTGGGATACGCTACATGGTTTTAGAGGAATGACAGTTGCCTCTTTTAAAAAATTGAATATTTCAAATATGAATCCTTCTATAGATATAGAAATGGTATGCCGCTCGTATAAATTAAAAATCCCCCGAATAGAGTTTCCTACAAAAGAATCCCCTCGTATTGCGGGACAAACTCATTTTAAAGCATTTTCTACAGGTAAAAAACTACTCAAATATATTTTATGGGAACTAAAAAGAGGTTTTTAACTTATGGGAGCCTCTAACAACTTCAGTTTTTAGAGGCAACTTTGAAAATGCGATGTTGTAAGTCGCGCTATTATAGCAACTTACAACTCGCAGGAACCTCGAAAAACTTTCTGAAAGGGAGTTTTTCGAGGTTCCCTAGCATACATTTCGTAACACGTCCACGTATACATATAAAAAAACAGTTTCCTGTCGCCTCTGCGGATTGAATCTGTTTTTTATATAGAGAAAAACATATTTTTATGCTACAATTTATCTATGACACAAACTGAGCAGCAGAAAGTAGCAAAAGATTTTGCAGACTTTTGGGCGAACAAAGGCGATGAAAAGCAGCATACTCAAACATTCTGGATTTCACTCCTACGAGATGTTTACGGAGCGGTTGCTCCAGAAAAACTTATTGACTTTGAAAAGCGCGTTAAAATTGATGGCACAAAGTTTATTGATGGCTATATTGAAGAAAGCCGCACTATTATTGAACAAAAAGGTGTAAAAATTGGCCTTGACCGAAAAGAAAAACAATCTGACGGACAGGAACTTACTCCTTTTGAACAAGCTAAGCGGTACAATGACAACCTTCCCTTTTCTCAAAAAGCTAGATGGATTGTCATCTGTAACTTTAGAGAGTTTCGTATTCATGATATGGAAAAAAGAGAACCTAAAAATGATTTTGAAACCTTGTATCTTACTGACCTGCCACTTGAATATTACCGCTTACAATTTTTGATAAATGAAAAGAACGAAAATATTCGTCGTGAAGAAGAACTTTCTTTAAAAGCGGGCATTTTGGTTGGAAAACTTTATAATGCACTTTTCCCGCAATATAAAACTAAAGACAAAAAATCATCCCGCTCGCTGAACATTCTCTGTGTGCGCATTGTATTTTGCCTGTATGCTGAGGATGCTGGCCTTTTTGCAACACGCACAGCCTTTGAGGACTACATTAGAGCCTTTAAACTGCCAAATGTGAGAATAGGGCTTATCAATCTGTTTAAAGCACTGGACACAAAAATAGCCGACCGTGATGAATATGATGAAAGCCTTAAGAATTTTCCTTATGTGAATGGTGGCCTATTTAAAGATGAAGACATCGAGATTCCTAACTTTACACAAGTAATTGTTGATGTAATCGTTAATGACTGCGCTGTTTTTAACTGGTCAGAAATCAGCCCAACTATTTTTGGTGCAGTATTTGAATCCACACTCAATCAGGAAACACGTAGAAAAGGTGGAATGCATTATACGAGTATTGCCAACATTCATAAAGTTATAGACCCGCTTTTTATGGACGATTTAACTGAAGAATTTGAAAGCATTTGCCGTGCTTCGTTTACGTTCAATGAGCGTTCCCGTCGTCTTCACGCTTTTCAAGAAAAACTCGGTTCTCTAAAATTCTTTGACCCCGCCTGTGGTTCTGGAAACTTCCTTACTGAAATATATTTGTGCTTGCGCCGTTTAGAAAACAAAATTATTTCCATTTTGAATAAAAAAGAAAAAGTTTTGGGCTTTGATGATTATATAAAAGTCCATATTAACCAGTTCTACGGCATTGAAATAAACGACTTTGCGGTTACAGTTGCAAAGACAGCTCTGTGGATTGCAGAAAGTCAGATGAGCGCAGAAACAGAGGCAATTTTAAGTCAGAGTATAGATTTTTTTCCACTTACTAATCATGCCAATATAATAGAAGGAAACGCATTGCGTCTTGACTGGGCAACACTTTCTGAGTACGAGGACTTGGGGCTTCTTTTCACAGAGAAACTCAATATCTTTGAGAAAGCACCGTACAACGAGCTGCTTACTGTCCGCGAGCCGCCTCCTAAAGAATCAGTTATGACGCAACGGCACTTTAAGGAACTCAATGTGGTCGCAAAAGAAGTTGAGTACAAAATCGAGCCGAAAAGCGAAGCACCAGCACCGATTGTCTACGACTACATCATCGGGAATCCGCCGTTTGTGGGCGCGAGAATGATGAGCAAGGAGCAGAAAAGCGATGTTATCGAGCAGTTCGGCGACATCAAGAATGTGGGAAACCTTGACTATGTTTCGTGCTGGTACAAAAAGGCAACTGAATTCATGCGTGGGAAGAACACAAAAGCCGCCCTTGTTTCAACGAACTCAATCACGCAGGGAGAGCAGGTAGCAATCCTGTGGAAAGCGATTTTTGAGGCGGGAGCGCACATTGATTTTGCGTGGCGTACTTTCCGCTGGGACAGCGAGAGCGAAAGCAAGGCTCATGTCCACTGCGTAATCATCGGTTTCAGTTGTGCCGAAAACGCGAAGCCCAAAACGCTGTATCTGAACGAGCAGCAGAAGGTCGAGGCGAAGAACATCAACGGCTATCTTTTGGACGCTCCGAATATTTTTGTTGAGAGCAGAAAAGAATCCCTGTGTTCTGTTTCTCCTATGGTTTTCGGAAGTATGCCGAACGATGGCGGAAATTTTATTCTTACAGAAGAAGAAGCGAGCGAATTTGTCAAGCATGAACCGCAATCCAAAAAATTCATAAAGTTATTCTTGGGAGCGAAGGAATTCATAAACAACAAAAAACGCTATTGCTTGTGGCTTTTGGACGCTCGACCGAGCGATTTACGAAAAATGCCACAGATATATGAGCGTATACAAAATGTGAAAAAGTTGCGGGAAGAAAGCAAGAGAAGCGCAACGCAACGACTTGCGGCGATTCCATGGCTTTTCGGTGAAATTCGTCAGCCCGAAAGTGGATATTATCTTTTGATTCCAAGTACCTCGTCTGAAAGGCGACATTATGTTCCGATTGGCTTTATAGACAGTTCTGTAATTTCTTCAAATGCTAATTTGATTGTACCGAATGCTACACTTTACGAGTTCGGCATTCTGACAAGCAGTGTCCATAACGCATGGATGAGGGCTGTTGCAGGTAGGCTAAAAAGTGATTACCGCTATTCCGCTTCGCTCGTCTACAACAACTTCCCGTGGGCTTCCCCGACGGACGCACAAAAAGCCAAAATCGAGCAGACCGCACAAGGCATTTTGGACGCGCGCTCATTATTCCCAGACGCAAGCCTTGCGGACTTGTACGATGAGATGACCATGCCACCCGAACTGCGCAAAGCCCACGAAGCGAACGACAAGGCGGTGATGAGCGCATACGGCTTTTCGGCGAAGATGACGGAAAGCGAGGTGGTGGCGGAATTGTTCAAGATGTATGAGCGATTGTCTAAATAATTTGAGAGATGTTACAAAATGTATGCCATATTTTATTTTCAACCGCTACGTTGTTTTTCGCCTTAGGCTACG
>CAJOQA010000265.1 GCA_905236465.1 uncultured Treponema sp. | reverse complement strand
TAGCTTGACAGTTATGATAAATAGACTTAAAATATAAAAAGATATGGAAAAGATACCACTTACGCAAAAATATTCAGAATACTTTCAACAAATGGGAAGTCTTTCTAAGGCTGCTTCTAAAATAGATGAAACGAATGTTTACCAGCAAGGTAATCCAGATACACGTAGAATAATGGATGCTTTAGTTGGGGAAAATATTTTGCCAGAAAGTCGTCTTGAAGGTGTAGAGCATTTCGAGTCTTTTTATGACCAAGTCTGTGCTGGAAAGCATGGTCTTATTTTAATGGAACACTATGCCAATACTGACTTACCAGGTCTTTGCTACATGCTTGAACATTCCGGAAATGAAAAGTTAGTAAATCTTTCTAAAAGAATTGTTGCAATTGCAGGCATGAAACTAAATGAAGATAATCCTGTAGTTCGCTCTTTTGCAGAATCATTTACCCGTGTGGTTATCTATCCAACTAGAAGTCTTAACAAGAACGAAGAAAAGGCACGTTCAACAGAAGAAGCTAAGGCCGAAGAGATGAAGGCTCGTAAGATAAATCTTGCTGCTATGCATGCTATGGATGATTGTAAAAGAAGGGGAGAGGTAATACTTGTATTTCCTTCTGGTACAAGATACAGGCCTGGCCATCCGGAAACCAAAAAGGGGCTTCGCGAAATAGACAGCTACTTGCGTCTTTTTGATATAGTAATTTTAGTCAGCATAAATGGTTCAATCCTTGAGATTCAAGATGAAGATATGCTGCATGACACTGTTGGCCCCGACAAGATGATTTTTGCTTCTAGCCCTGTAATTGAGTGTAAGCCCTTCCGCAAAGATTTTATGGCAGCTTTGCCAGCTGATACAGAAGATCCTAAGCAAAAAATGATTGACCATGTTATGGACTTGCTTGACAAGCAACATGATGAAATTGAAAAAATTCGCTAGGTATCTTTTTATAGGAATCTTTTGCTTCTTGCCTGCACTTTCTCTATATGCAAGAAGCGTAAAGGTTCCCTCATACTATTATTATAAGTATCATTCTTCAGATACTAGCGAGACAAGTGCCCTTTATTATGAAGATATCTTTAAGCTCCTGACTGAAGGCAGTTCTCTAGACTTTCAAACTGTTCCCTGTTTAGATTCTCAGTCAGCACAGGCCATGCTTGAAAGCGGGGACTTGGATTTGGCATACGACTTTGAGTATAGTGCCGATTTGGTTGAGCAAGGTTATTATTTTAGTGAAATTCCCTGCCTGACAAATCATGTTTTTTTAATAGCAAAGAATTCTTCCAATGTGTATAATGCGGCTTTTCTTTCCAACCTTAATGCAAGTAGAATCGGGTATGATGAAAAAGAATCCTACATGAAAGATATTTTGGTTAAATTTAAAGAAGACCATAATATAGATTTTAATATTGTTGCCACAGACTATTCAAAAGGTTTTTCTTCCGCTATGCTAAGGGACAGTTTGGAGCTTTGTTTGGTCTCCCTTCCTGTGCCGGAAATAAGTGAAAAGGTTGTCTACAGTTTTGGAATTCAAAAGTTTTACTTTGTAAGCAAAAGCGCTTCCCTAATACAGCAAATAGATGCCTTTCTTAAAGAACGCTTTACAGAAGACCCCCTCTTTCTTTCCAGTATGGTAGGAAGCGGAAAGAAAAATGCTTTTTTGTTAGAAAATATAAATGAAGTTCAGCTTGACTACATAAAAAAACACAGCCCTGTCTATGTTTCCAATGATGACCGGTTTTTTGAGTTAACGGATAAGATTGATGTAAAAAAAGAATTCTGGAATACGATTTCAGGTTTTACAGGATTTGATTTTATTATGGAAAATAGGGCTGCCCTTACTATAAGCTCTTCACTTCCCTGTATTTATGAAATTGCGGAGATACAAAAGCTAAGCCCCTATGTTAACAGGGCCAGCTATACTGATGCCTTTTATTCTATGAACGTCCGTTTTATATGCGCGCCAGGAAGAAGTGTTGATGATTTTCTTATGCACTTACAATACAAGGAAAAAAAACACAGGGCCTTGCCCCGCATAGCCATAACGAGTGAAATGTTCAAGGTACTTCCGTATTTTAAGGAAAAATTTATTGCTTTTGATTATGTGATTTACGAGAATATAGATCAGTGCCTCTTGTCTGTTTCAAAAAGCGAATGCGATGCAACTTTGGTAAACGATATTTATCTTCAGCAAAGGTACAAAATAGATGATTACAGAAAGTTGCGCAACCAAAATTTAGTACAGATGGAAGTGCCTATATGCGTAGCGGTAAATCTTGAACATCCAGAAATTATGGTTTCTATTTTGAATAGGGCCTTTGCACAGATTCCTTACAATTACTACAACAAGCTTTTTGAAGCTCAGGGAATTTATGTGCAGAGCAAGCCGTCAAAAGAAAAGTTGTGGAACTACTTTTTTACCGCTTTTGCCTTATCAATACTCGTGCTC
>CAJOQA010000264.1 GCA_905236465.1 uncultured Treponema sp. | reverse complement strand
GCTAATATCATTTGGTGTACTTTCTTCAACCTTGCAACCATACATGGCTGGCACAATTACTTTGGTTATGATTGTACTTGTTGCTGTCGCCTATATAGACACAATGTTTACAATGATTCCCTTTTTTATGTTGAGTACTCTGGCTTTTATCCTAAGTTCTTACCTAGTAAAACCACTAAATATTTGGTTTCAGGATGTTTATAATGTCCTAATTTTCTTTAGCCTTGCAGCAGTTCTTCACTACAGTTTTCAGCATACAAGGATGTCTCAGTTTGTAACTTATCTGGAAAATATCCGTATTCAGCAGGATTTAGAGGTTAAGTCTAGTTTTGATGCCCTAACTTCTCTTCTAAACAGAGGAAGATTTTTTTCTATGGCAACAGAAATTTTGCGGGCCCCACACGATGAATTTTTAGCATTTGCAATTATAGACTTAGACTTCTTTAAGCAGATAAATGATCAGCTAGGTCATCAAATGGGAGATAAAGCTATTCAGATTGCAGGAGAGTCTATACAAGAATGTCTTGGAATTAATTATGAAGAAAAGTGGACTTTTCAAGAGAGAGCCCTAAGGGAAAAGTGTTCTCTGGCAGGCAGACTTGGAGGAGATGAATTTGTTGCGCTAATTCGCGGAAAAAATAATTTAGAGGAAGCCGAGGATTTACTTAAAAAACTGCTTGCAAAACTGAACAAGGCCAATTTTGATGCGCTCAGCGGAATACAGGCTTCAATAGGACTTGTTGAAATAAAACCTAGTGAAGATGATCTAGATAAAATCTACAACCGTGCTGACCGTATGCTTTACGAGTCAAAAAAGCTTGGCAAGAACCGCGTAACTGTGGCGTCTGCTAAGGACCTGTAGGAGTTTTCTATGCTTTCCATAATAATTCAAATAACCTTATTTGTAAGTCTCCTCTGTTTGGTGATTGCAATTCAGCATATAATTTTGCGCAGATCAATAAAAAGAGATTTTGATGTTGCAAAGTCTATCTTTTGTTTGCTTTCTATTTATGATCACGTAATGGTAGGACATTCCCTGCATGTCTTGAAATTAACGGAACTTTTTTACAAATACCTTCCGTCTGAATATAAAATAAAATTACCATATTACAAAATAAAATACACAACCTTGCTGCATGATATTGGGAAACTGGCCATTCCAAAAGAAGTACTATACAAACCTGGCAAACTTACCGCTGAAGAAAAACAGCTAGTCAAGCGTCATACAGACATAGGGAAAAATCTTATTGCTGATGATGAAGCGCTTAACTTTATGGCAGCCGGTATTCTTTACCACCACGAACGTATTGATGGTAACGGCTACAAGAGTTTAAAAGAAAAGGACATCCCCCTTGAGGCAAAAATTATTGCTATTGCAGATACCTACTCCGCCATAGTCATGTCGAATTCCTTCAAGCCTTCCCGCACGTACGCTGATGCAATAATAAGCTTACGGATGTCAGCCTCAAGCCAGTTAGATAAAAATCTTGTTGACATTTTCTGTTCAATTCCCCAAGGCAAGGTAAATGCTTGCCTTGATGAAGTAAGGGCCTGTATGGAAAATTACCAGAAAAAGTTAAAAACAGTTAACTGAACTTGTGACCACCTTACTTTGTAATCTTTTGCAAACTATCCAAGTCAATGTTACGGGTGTACCCGTTATCATCATAAAGGGAATAGCTTGCGCCGCTTCCAACAAGGGCAAGTTTACCCTGTATGCTTAAAGGTACGGCTTTTTCTTTGCGAACAAAAAATACTACAGTATCAAGGGGAATATCAACAAAGTAGTCCCCTGCCTTTAATTCTTTGTAAGAAGCATCCCCCTTCGCCCATGTTACCTGCGTCATATCTTCGGGCAGGTAAACATAACGGCCAATAGCATTTTGCGTGTAAACGGGTGCAATCATAATGCCTTCACCTAACAAAAGCTGATCTTCACAAGCGCAGGCCTTCCTGTCATTTGAAAAATCAAATGCAAGGGGGCGCAGGTAACAGTTTCCTGTAACCGCAGCCTTCACAAACTCACTGTAGAGGTAGGGGATAAGGGCATAGCGAAGGTCTAGTAGGCTCTTGAATGCTTCTTTTTTTCCAAAGACATAGGGTTCTTGATTACGGCCGTTCCAAGCACAGTGGTTTCGCATCAGGGGTGTAAAGCAGCCTAGGGCAAGCCAGCGTAAAAGTAAGTCCTCTGTTGTATTGTCCCCAAAGCCGCCAATATCAGCTCCACTGTAAAGGAAGCCTGCCATGTTAAGACCAGGTAGCATCTTTATTTCCTGTAGCAGATGGGCCCAGACCGAAGCGTTGTCTCCTGTCCAAATGCCACCGTAGCGATGGGCTCCGATACAAGATGCCCTGCTATACAAAAGAACGCGACGGTCAGGACTTAGCTCTTTTAACGCTTCCCCCGCAGCCCTTGTCATCAGGCCACCATAAGAATTATGCACTTTATCGTGGCGGACAAGGCTGGTAGTCCCATCATCTTCTTCCACCTGATTGTAAAATCTTTCGTAATCACTTCGGCGGTTAAAGGTACTTCCTGAAAGCGGGGTAAATTCAAAGAAAGTCTGAATATCCAAATTCTTTCCCTTATACTTTTCTAAGGTTTCAAAAACTTCAGCTAAGCTTTCATCTGAATAAAACATTGCAGGCTCATTCATATCGTTCCAAAAGCCGTCAATGCCTAAGTCTGTAAGAACCTTGTATTTTTTACCAAACCAAGAACGGGCATCTTTTTTAAAGAAGTCCGTAAAGTGAGACCTGCCTGGCCACACACCGGCTGTATAAAAAGAACCGTCAGCCCTTTTACAGAAAAAGTCATTCTTTACCCCTTCTTCGTAAACGCTATAGCCTTCTTTTATCTTTACCCCTGCATCAATTATGGGAACAAGGTGAATGCCTTCCTTTTTCATATCATCAGAAAGTTTTTTCAGGTTGGGGAATTTATTTTTATCAACAGTAAAATCCTCGTACTCTTCCATATAGTCTATGTCTAGGCAGATTGCGGAAATAGGAAGATTTTCCTTTTTAAAATTTGCTACAACAGCCCTAACATCTTCTTCTGTTTTATAGCCCCACCGGCTTTGCTGATAACCGAATGCCCACTTTGGCGGAATGTAACTTTGCCCTATCAGTTTTCTAAACTGCAGGCTTATGTCATTCAACTCAGACTCTCCGCTTGCAGCAGACTTTCCATCACTTTCAATCAGGTAGAGGTCAAGGCCGGTATCCTTAGTTTTTACATTCAGGATTCCATATTCTGTATAGTCAATGTCAAAAGTAATTTCAGAAGCGGTGTCAAAAAATAAAGCAAAAGTTTTTTTGCCAAAAACTATAATAAAATTATGGGCTCCGTACATGGATGCAGTAGATTCTGTTTGCCCAGGGCAGTCTGTGCAGAAGCTTTTATACAAAAAGCCCCTTTTATTTATACCCCGCATGGACTCTCCAAGCCCAAAAACTATATCATCATCTGCAAGTTCCATAGACCAGTCAAAGGGCCACTTGCTTTTAAAAGTCCCAAAAGGAAACTCTTCCGACTCTTCCTGAACTTTTTCTGTAACAGAAAAAGTTCCTGTCCTTTTTCCAAAAATAAATTTACGAATCATACTAAAATTATACGCCTTAATCTTGAATTTGAATAGATATAGAATTATTATAAAAATATGACAAAAGTATTAATTAACGAGTACTCAGATTTACCGGACAAGACAATCTTAAAATCAGGAAGCAAGGAAAATGTTTCTAGGGGACCGACATACTTTCCCCTCAAGTATTACATGAACAATACGGTAGATCCCCATTACGATTTACCCATCCACTATCATTCGGAATTTGAGCTGATTCATATAATTTCTGGCAACTACAAGATGATCTGCAACACCAAGGAATACGAGCTGAAAAAAGATGACCTATTTTTAATCACAAGCAACCAGCTGCACGGGGACAGCAAAAAAAGCTCGGCCCTATACGAATCAGTTGTTTTTGATATTGGCATGATCCGCCTTCATTCCTACGAGCCGGATGTCTTTATAAATCATATTTTAAATAAAAGCGTTGTTTTAGACGGATACATTTCCAGCGAAGAAAAAGAATGTGTCCAGACTGCCGTAAATCTTTTTGAAATCGTAAAGGAGGCTGATGCTGCCTATGAAACCATAGTTTCAGGCCTGCTTTTAGTTCTCTTTGGCTTTATCCAAAGGCAAAAACTTTATACAGAGCCAAACGTCATGCCGGAACATAAGCAAAGGCTTATTGAGCAGATTGACAATGTTATCCTAATGATTCGGGATAATTATCAAAATGAAGTTTCATTGGACAGCATGGCACAAGAAGCAAACCTTTCTTCAAAATACTTTTGCAGGATTTTTAAAGACATTACAAAAAAATCCCCAATAGAGTATTTAAACTGGTACCGCATAAACAGGGCCTGTTCCCAGCTAAGAGAAACAGAGAAGAAAATTCCTGATATAGCGGAGGAATGCGGTTTTAACGATCTTTCATATTTTATTAAAATATTTAAGAAGTTTAAAGGAACAACACCGCTAAAATACAGGCATGTAACAAGAGGTAGCAGAAACTAACTTTAATAAAACTAAATTCTCTTTACTAACAATGTATTTTTGTATATACTGATTCCAACGCACTGTAAAAATGTGGAGGAATTTTATGTACCAAAAAGTGATGCGTTTTGTGGCTAGGTGCGAAAAAGTTATTCTGGCCATAACGCTAGCGCTAACCCTAGCCTTTACTTTTGCAAATGTAATAGGCAGATTTGTCTTTAACCATTCGCTGATTTTTGTTGATGAGCTTGTCGTTGCCCTCTTTGTTCTTATTTCCCTGATGGGGGCAGCCCTTTGCGCACGTGACAAAGATGGCCTTATAGGGCTTGCCATTATCAGCGAAAAGTTGAGTAAAAAAGGAAAAGTAATTCAAAGAGTTGCAACGAATATTATAAGTATCCTCTATTGCTGCATTCTTACCTGGCAGGGATTTTTGCGGACTTCAAGCAATTTTACTGCTAAAGAACACACATTTGTAATGCACTGGCCCCGTTGGATTTTCTGGAGCTTTATTCCCCTCTGTGGCATCTTTTTGATTTTGCACTTTATAGAGAATACAGTTGAATGTATAAAAGCAAAAGATGAGGAGGAAGACAAATGACAACGGCTGTTCTTTTTATCGTTTTCTTTGCTCTGCTGATTTTAAATGTTCCTATAGCAATTTGTCTTGGAGCTTCTTCTATTGCGGCGATTCTTGTTGCCGGTCAAAAGCTTTCTGTTGTTGCAGTCAACACATATTCTGGAATAAGTAAAACGTTACTTTTAGCCATCCCCTTTTTCATTCTTGCCGGAAACATAATGGCTAAAGCTGGAATTTCAAAACGGCTTATAAAATTTGTAAATGCCTGTTTGGGGCACAAGAAAGGTGGCATTGCCATTGTCTGCGTAATTGTTTCCTGCATATTCGGAGCAATATCAGGTTCAGGACCTGCAACCGTCGCAGCTTTAGGTTCTATTCTTATTCCTGCTATGATTGAAAGCGGATTTACACCTTCTTTTGCAACAGCCCTTATGGCAGCATCTTCTTCTATAGCAATAATTATTCCGCCAAGCATCGCATATGTTGTATATGCAAGCATTACCGGCGAGAATGTCGGGAAACTTTTTATGGCGGGAATCATTCCTGGTGTTCTTGTAGGTCTTTCCCTGATTGCAGTTGTTTTAATAGAAGTAAAAAGGAAGGGAATTACATCTACTCAAGAAAAGGCTTCTGCAAAAGAAAGGTGGACTTCTTTTAAAGATGCTTTTTGGGCCTTTTTAATGCCTGTTATTATCTTGGGCGGAATATATGGTGGAATTTTTACTCCTACAGAAGCAGCTGCGGTTGCCGCAGTATACGGACTTATAGTAGGTATATTCATATACCGCGAAGTAAAAATCAGGGACCTTTTTGATATTTTAGTTGAATCGGCAAAGACAACAGGGTCTATTATGTTCATAATCGGTTCTGCAACCCTCTTCAGCTATGTGTGTACCCGCTTTGAAATTTCTTCTGCAGCCGAAGGACTTTTAGCATCAATAGCTCACAGCCGTTTCCTCTTCTTGCTGATAGTAAATATCATCTTGCTGATTGCAGGCCTCTTTTTGGACGCAAACTCAGCAATGTATATTTTTATTCCAGTAATGTTCCCTGTCTGCCAAAAGTTAGGATTTAATCCCATTGTCTTTGGTGTACTTGCAACAGTAAACCTTGCAATAGGACAGGTAACGCCTCCTGTAGGGGTAAACTTGTTTGTTGCCATAAGCCTTAAGATAAAGGACAAGCTGGGAAATTCTGTAAAAGTTACCTTGCCGCAAATTTCACGGACAGTCCTGCCAATGATTATTGCAAGTTTGGTAATACTGTTTGCCTATACCTATTTCCCAAGAAAAAGCGTAAAGGCCTTTAACGCAGAATTGCTTACTGCACAAAATGCCAGCAAGATTGAACTCTACGACAATGAGATTTATGACGCTGAATCTGAAGCTGCTATTTCTTCTACTGAATGGCCACAAATGACGCTGCACTTTGCCTGCTCACCAGGGGAAACGTGCACTTGGGCAAAGGCCGGCCGCTACTTTGCAGCCCTTATGAAAGAATCAACTGATGGAAAGATCAGGGTTGTAGTTGACGGTTTTTCTGACCAGCTTACCAACGGAAGCCAACCGGATGGCATTGCTGCTTTGCGGGAAGGAGATCCCATACAACTTTCAATGCATTCAAACCTTATCTACTCTGCTTTAGATGACCGCTTTAACGTAGTTTCGTTACCATACATTTATGATGACTATGCGGATGCGGATGAGAAGTTTGACGGACAGGCAGGTCTTATGCTTAAAAACATCCTTGAGGATTTGAACCTCCACTGTTTTGGAATAGCGGAAAACGGCTTTAGGCAGCTGACTAATTCAAAACGCCCTGTAAAAAGTCCTACTGATTTAAAGGGTTTGAAAATTCGTGTGGCTGGTAGCAACCTGCTTATGCAATCCTACAAGGCTTGGGGAGCAAACGCTACAAACATGAACTGGTCTGAAACTTACACTTCACTGCAACAAGGAACTGTAGAAGGTCAGGAAAATCCCCTGCCTTCAATCGCCTCCGCTTCTGTTCAAGATGTGCAGAAATATATCAGCATGTGGAATGCCTATTACGACTGCCTCTTTTTCTGCATGAACGGTGACGTTTACAATTCATTCTCCCCTGAGCAACAGGCAGTCCTCAATGAAAATGCCCAAAAAGCCATTGACTATGAGCGTGCCATAAACCGCTTTGAATGTGACAAGCTGATTGCAGAATGGAAAGAAAGGGGAATAATAGAAGTTGTTCCCACAGAAGAAGTGGACACAAAAGCATTCAAAGATGCAGCATCTGGCGTAATAGATTGGTACAAGAACCAGCTTATAGCAACAGACGGATATCCTGCTGATGAAGTTGAAAAATTAATCAGCTTGTTTGCGGAGTAAGCACTCGAGGGCATCTTGAAACAGTCACGAAAGTGAGTTTTTCGAGATTGCCTAACATTGCAAAAAAATTAAACTAATGCAAAGCTTATGACTTCAGCGCAGTTTTTAGAAAAACACTTTCATGCAAAAAATCTTTATGACTCTATAAATAAACTTCCTTGTGCTGAAGATGGGAAAAGTTTTTTTTATTTAAGCGCACCTTTCAATGGTGTTTACTGCTGGGCTAATGACGTATACTGCTCTTCTGTAGCAGCAGGTTCAGAGTTTAACATTTCTGGAATGTTCATGAATTTTTGTATTGACGGGGCATGCGAAGTTTCTTTAGTAAATGATAATTTTGTCTACATGAAAAAAGGTATTTTAAGCATAGACAGAAATATCACTAAAACAGATCATTATTATCCGACAAAGCGGTATCGTGGCTTGGAAATTATTTTTGATTTTAATCTTTTTAATCAGAAAAGCGATGAGCTTTTAAATCAATTTGGATTTTCACTAAAAGATTTTATAAAAAAGCTAGACCCCTTATCTTATAAAGGAAGCCTTATGTGTCAGCCCAATGAAAAATGGATGACTAAGGCCCTTTCATTAACAGAAGCATTAATAGAAGGAACAATCAACATTCAGAAAATAAGATTTACTTTACTAGAACTTTTATTATTAGTATCAAACGATGATTCAAATCTTAATTCTGCAAAACTAAATCATTTAACTCAAGGGCAAAAATACATTGCCACAGAAGTTGAGAAATTAATTTCATCAAACCTTGAAAAGCATTTTACAGTTGAAGAACTTGCAAAGAAATATAAAATAAGCCCTTCTTCACTAAAAAAATATTTTTCATATCTTTACGGACTTCCCTTTTCTAAGTATTTACACAAAGCAAGAATGACAGCCGCGGCCAAATATCTTGAAGAAGAAAATTTTTCAGTCGGGCAAGTAGCAGAAATGTCAGGTTATCAAAGTCAAAGTAAATTCGGCACAGTCTTTAAAGAATACTTCGGTTGCAGTCCCTTAGAGTATAAAAGACTTCATTCAGTAAAAAAACAAAAATAAAAAAATGTCAGATGGAGCAAAAACAACTAAAAAGGACTATCAGGTTAAACACAATTACAATAATATAGTTAGTTAAAGCTAACAAATCCGGAGGTTGTATGCAAAAACTGATTGAACTAAAAAACGATAAAAGCGCAAAAATTTCACAGATAAATGGAGACCCTCATTTTATAAGTAGAATCACTTCTATAGGCTTAACACCTGGATGCGAAATAACTGTAATTAAAAATGAGAAGAGACGACCTCTTTTAGTTTATTCACGGGATACAATGATTGCTCTGAATAGAAAAGAATGTGAAAACATTCTTGTTGCAGATTAAATTTTACAGGGGAAAATATGACAGATAAAAATGAAACTGTGATTGCACTATTAGGCCAGCCAAACTCTGGAAAATCAACACTTTTTAATGCCCTAACAGGTTTAAAGCAGCATGTTGGAAACTGGCCAGGAAAAACAGTTGAAAAAAAAGAGGGAACATTTGAATACAATAACAAAAGATATCTTGTAGCAGATCTGCCTGGAACGTATAGTCTTTCTGCAAATTCTGATGAAGAAATTATTACCCGAGACTATATTGCAAGCGGAAAAGCAGACGTTGTTTGCATTCTTGCAGACAGTTCCCAACTGGAACGAAGCCTTTACATGCTTGCAGATTACGCAGGAATTACGGTTCCAACTTTTCTAGTACTGAACATGAGCGATGTTTCTAAAGAGCTTGGAAAAAAAATAGATGCTTTAGCAATTTCAAAAAAACTTGGCATACCAGTTATTTTGTTTTCCGCACAAGATAAAAAAAACTACGGAATCTTTTACAAGGCATTAGAAGAAGCTGTATGCAATAAAACAATTTTAGATTCTTCCGACCTTGAAAAAAAATATCAGGAAATTGAATCTTACAAAAACATTAAATCTTTAATTCCTGAAAATGCAATAACAGGTTATTCTTCAATGTGGCTTACGGTAAAAGCAATAGAAGGCGATGAACCGGTTACTGAAAAACTAAAAGATCTGTTACAAAAAGAAAAAATCACACAAATTGAAAAAGGCGTATTGCTTACAGGAGAATGTAAGTTTAAGTGGATAGACGATATTTTGAAAGATAGTGTTGTATCTAAATCTAAGAAACGCATGCTTGGAAAATTTGACAGAATAATTACACACCGTTTTCTTGGAAAACCTCTTGTAATTATTATTGTTTTGTTTGGACTTATCGCTTCCTTTATTCCAGCTCTTCCCTTCATGGCTCTTGGTTCAGCAATTGATGCTCTTTCTTCTCCGGTTGCAAACGCTCTAACTGCAATCAATACTCCTAACTTTATTATTGCCATTGCTTGTGATGTTGTCATTAATTCTTTCTCCTTCATTTTAAAAATGCTTGGTTTTGTTTTTGGTGTAACTTTAGTCTTTGGGCTTTTAGAAGAAGTGGGGGTTATGGCACGTATTTCTTATGTTTTTGACAACACAATGTCAAAACTAGGGCTCCAGGGAAAATCAATAATGCCATTTCTTGTAAGTTTTGGCTGTACAATGGGAGGAGCTGCCGGTGCTAGGGTAATAGACAATTGGGGGCAAAAAGTTCTTACAATCGCACTAGCATGGGCAATTCCATGTGGAGCCGCATGGTCGATAGTTCCCCTTCTTGCTACGGTATGGTTTGGAGCAGCATCCCCTTTAGTTATAGTTGGCATTCTTTTAGTAATGCTAGTTCATATGTGGCTGACAGCTAAAATATTTGGCCATCACCTTGTAAAAAAACAGGATCGGTACGGAATGATTATGGAACTTCCTCCATATCACAAACCAAAGTGGGGAGCCTTGTTTCGTTATGTTTTAGGACGTACAAAAGGAACTTTTTTTAGGGTTTTAAAAGTTGTCTTACTGGTTTCCTTCTTATTTTGGTTACTGACTTTTAACACCTCTGGTTCTATTGATAATTCAATCTTATACAAGGTTGGAAAATTTATTGAGCCTATTACAAAAATATTTGGGCTTGGCTGGAAAACCTTTATGGCTTTTATAGCTTCTAGCATTGGAAAGGAAGGTTCTATTGGAGTTCTAAGCACAATTTTTACAAACCATAATATGCTTACAGTTGGTGGAACTGTTGCAGGAATGAGCACAGCCGCATCAAATATAAATGAACTTCTTGTTGCCAATGTTACTAAACCAGAGGCTCTTGCATTTATTTTTTCTATTACATTCAATATGCCCTGTGTCGTAGCACTTGCTGCAACTTATCAGGAAACTCACTCTGCAAAATGGACAACAATAATAGCAATTTACTACACATTGATTGCACTTTTAATTGCAGGAATAGTTTTCAGAATAGGCCTTTTGATTTGGTGATTTATGAATGAACTTCTAAACCTTTTAAAAGACGGTAATTCGCGATCAATAGAAGATTTTGCACAAGAATTAAATACCACTATTGAAGATATAGTGCGACGAATTGAATTCCTAGAACAAGTTGGAATGATTCGCCGCATTTTTACCAAACAAAAAAAATGTGCCTCGTGTTCTTCCTGCAGTTTGCACACAGGCAAAACGTGCCCAAACTGTCTTCCCGAAGGTGGTTTTAAAAACATGTGCGAAATGTGGGAAGTAGTAAATCCTTAAGGAAGTTATCGTTCAAACAGATAAGATTCTTCAGGCTTCATAGTTGTCTACATGGTCATATTTTATGCCTCTAGTAGAAACAATATTGAAGAGGAGTTGATAGTGCAAAATAAAGTTCTCAATTGGATAGTTGAAAAAAAACATTGAAACCGCCAAAATGTTTTTTTATTTGAATGACTTTCAAGGTAGCCTCCGTAGCACCAGCCGACAGTGTTAGCTTTAATGGCTCTTCGCTCATATGTGCGAAGAGCCTGAAAAAATCGACTCCTAAACCCTCCCCACAAAAAGTTAATTGGACAGCAATGATTACAAAACTATTTTGTCCGTTGCTTTCTAATGATTGTAAAAACCACAGCAATTATTATGATAATTCCAAATATAATTGAGCACGATATTACAACCGTATTAATTACTTTTGTCCGTTTTTGTAAATATTCAAATCTGAGTTTTTCATAATCTTCGGGATAGTATTGCTCAAGAATATCCCAGTATTTTGAATCCTCTTTGCTAGGAAATGGTGGACGGTCAATGTTGTCAGCCTGACTGTCTGAATACGTTGTTTCTTCATCCGTATTATCATATTCTTCAACTTCTGTTTGCTCCAGTTCTTCGATTGCTATTTGCTCAGGATAACGGATTGTATCTTCGTATTCGCTTGTTCCGTCTGCGTGGTGCGGCCAGGTGATGTCAGATAAATCAGCTTTACGTCCACATGCTATGTCATTCAATTGTTTATCAATATCGGATGTTATTATTACATAAGTACCAATAACATTATTTTTCTCATTTAAAGATATTTTTACATAATCACCATCATATTCAAGATAAAAAGTATTTTCTTCATTTTTATAAAGGTCTACAAATTCATCAGTAAAGTTTGTAGATGAATCAAACCTATCTTCTCTGCAAAAAACTTTTATAGTATATAGATTTCCATTTATTTTTTTAATTTCTTTTATTAATGCACCATAATCAAGACCTACACGATATATTTCTTTAGAATTAGGCCGACAATCCCTTTTGTTTGAAGATATATAAGTATTTGAAATAACAAAATATCTATGAGCTGAATAATAATCAGAAAAATGATCATTAGGTGTTATCCATTCATTGTCTTTCCAGAATGGTTCATATTCATAAATTGCACTTATGTCATTTTTCTTTAGAATATCAAAATAATAACTTGCTACCATAGTAACAGATTGCTTTTTATATTCATAACTTTCATCATATTTAATACCAGGCAATTTATCACTTCCAGCAACCACAAACATATCAAGGTTAAAATAGCATTTTTCACCATTATTACACTCAGCGTATAATACAGGAATATTGTCATAATAACGATAGCCAGATCGAACATCACCTGATAAATTAAATGGGCTTCCTTTATGAAATATGATTTTTTCATTGGGATTAATACATATTCCATTAGTCTTTACACCAGCTTTC
>CAJOQA010000263.1 GCA_905236465.1 uncultured Treponema sp. | reverse complement strand
GCACCACAGACTGTCAGTTTTTGCTCTGCAAAAACTGACTAGGACATTTTCCACGGAGGGAAAATGTCCTAGCGTGTCAGGCTAGTACACCCTCATATTTGTAGCAAAAAAAAACTGTATAAATTAAATAAAAATCCGATAATGAAAAAAACTAGGAAAAATTGAAATGGAAGAGTTTTGTAGTATAGCAAAAGAAATTTTAGCATCTAATCTTGAAATAAATGAAATCCAACAAATTGTTGACGCGCTCACATTAAAAAAATATCTTGTTTGTGCAATATTGCCCAAAACACCTTCTAGTGAAACTTTTGAGGAATTACTAGAACGTTATTGGAATTATGACACCTCTCCTTATGTAAAGGAAAAACTTATTGTAGGGCAAAGCATACATCGCCGCTATACAAAAACAATGCTTTACCGTGCAAGAAAATATTGGATTCCCAGATTAGGGAAAAAGTGTATCGGCTCAATAACAAAAGATGATATAAAGAATTTTTTCATGGAACTTGCAACAAAACCCTTTAAAGGAAAAATCTTAAAAGCTGAAACCGTAAATCAAATATTGCGTGTGGCAATAGGTCCGCTTAAATGGGCTTATAAAAATTCGCTGATAAAAAATGATTGCTTCTCAGGAATTCTATATTGTCATGTGATTCCTGCAGAAAGATTGATTCCTACAATTGATGAAGCAAAAAAAATATTTTCTTCACCTTGGAAAAATTCAATGCTCCGCCTTGCAAATCTTTTAGCCATGTGCACAGGGATGCGCATTGGTGAAATTCAGGCACTTCAAATTCAGGATATCGGAAAGGACAGAATTTATATCCGCCATAATTGGGCAAATATTGACGGACTAAAATGTCCTAAGAACGGGGAAAAAAGAGAAGTAAAAATTCCTTTAGGACTTTCGCTAATGCTTTTTGAACTTATAAAAAAAAATCCCTTCGGACAGTCACCTAAAAACTTTGTCTTTTATGGATTAAAGCCTGATATTCCCTGCAAAAGTATTTCAGTCAACAAGGCATTAAAAATCAGATTAAAAGAACTGAATATCGCTCCGGAAAAGAAAATCACATTTCATAGTTGGAGGCATTTTTTTTCAACAGTTATGGCAGACAAAATTGATGAAAGAAAACTCTGTCTTGCAACAGGACATAAAAGCCTGAAAATCCTTGAGCATTATGCCGCTCACAAAAACGAAGTAACTCTTTCGGAAATAGAAAAAGCAAGCGAAGATATCTTTCTACCAATCTTATCCAATATCTAAAAGCATATAAAAATATTGCAATCCACTTTTTATTATGTTATACTGATATAATACACTGCAATTTATAAGGAGTATAACAATGGAAAAAGCAAACAAATATTCTGGCACGCAGACAGAAAAAAATCTGCAGGCTGCATTTGCAGGAGAGTCACAGGCCAGAAACAAGTACACGTATTTTGCCTCAAGAGCTAAAAAAGATGGTTTTGAGCAGATTGCTGACCTCTTTTTGAAAACGGCAGACAATGAAAAGGAACACGCAAAGATGTGGTTCAAGGAATTGAACGGAATAGGGGACACCGCAAGCAACCTTGCCGCTGCTGCTGACGGCGAAAACTTTGAATGGACTGATATGTATGAAGATTTTGCCGTAACAGCTGAAAAAGAAGGTTTTGATGCCCTTGCAAAAAAATTCCGTGCCGTTGCCGCAATTGAAAAGCGACATGAAGAGCGCTACCGTGCTTTGCTAAAAAATGTTGAAGCTCAGGAAGTTTTCAAGAAGAGTGAGGTAAAAGTTTGGGAATGCCGTAACTGCGGACATATTATCGTAGGAACTCAGGCTCCCGAAGTCTGCCCAGTTTGTGCCCATCCCCAAAGCTATTTTGAAATCTCTGCTGAAAACTACTAATGTTCAAGTTTGTCTCTAAAAATTTCAGTTTTTAGAGACAAACTTATAAGATAGTTTCAAAAGTCTTGCAAAATTTGGCCCATAAAAAATCCCTCCTGGATTTTTTTCATGATTGCAGAATTTGGCCTATAAAAAATCCCTCGTGGATTTTTTATAGGATTGC
>CAJOQA010000262.1 GCA_905236465.1 uncultured Treponema sp. | reverse complement strand
TCTTCTTTTACAACTTCATCCTCTATTATTTCTTCCTTAACAACTTCTTTCTCTTGTACAGCTACAGGGACTATAGCAATAGGAACATCCTTTGCTTTTTCTTCAGGAACTTCTGAAGGTTCTACTGCTATAACTTCTTCTTCCAATGAGTCAGGAAGGGGATCCCCCTCAACTTCTACTTTAGGCTCTTCGGTTGCTTTTTCAACTACAAGAGGAACAGGTTCTAGAGCTACAACGTCTTCACCTTGTAAATCATCAGCAGGACCTGCAGGTAACAGTATTTCTTCAACCTCATCAGCAACTTCTTCTGGCTCCATGGGGATTATTTCTTCTCCCGCTAAGTCCCCTTCTACCGGAACAATAATTATTGGCTCTTCTGCAACAACTTCTTCTTCAGCTGAATCTGTTGGAAGGGGATTTAAGTTAATATCTGCAACGGGTTCTGTTTTTTCAGGCTCTTTTGCAATTATTTCTTCACCAGCAAAATCCTCATCCGGACTAGAAATTGCAGGAATGATTACGGCAATCGGCTCACTTATATCAGTTACAGGTTCATAGCGATCATCAGGAGTCGTTACAATAACAGGACTTTCTATAACCTCTTCTGCTTCTTCATCTTCTTCAAGAGGCTCAATATGAGAAACAATTTCACCATCCATATCAAGTCCTAGACTAGTATCTTCCTCTTCTACCGCCTTGATATTTGAAATAACCTTAACTGGTTCAAGGGGAACATAAGTATAAGACACTTCTTCTTTAGGACTTTCACTTTCACCTATAGGCTCTTCATCAACTACACTATCTTCCTCAACTTTCTTTTCTTCTTCAGAAACAGGAGGAACATAAGCAATATGGGTATCCTCAGAGGCAACAGGTTCAGCTATATAAACCTTTTCTTCATAAGAGTCCATGGGAATATCATCCATCTTTTCCACAAGAACTTCTTCACTTTCATTTTTTACTTCACTTTCGTCTTCTTCTTTTTTCTGAACAAGAGGAGTAGGTGCAACTGCAAGCAATTCTTCGGGCTCTTCTAGCTTTTCTAAATTTTCAGCACTTTCTTCTATAGAAGAAGGCTTTTCGTCTGTAACTACATCTTCCACAGCAACAGGCTCAACTGACACAGGCTCGCTAACCAAGGTAAGTTGAGGATCTTCTACTGGCTCAACAGAGGGGACTACAACATCTTCTACAGGTTCTGCAGGAAGACTCACATCTTCTTTTTCTTCTACAACCGTTGCTACAGCTTTTTCTTCTGACTCTTTTTCTTCATCAGCAGTAAGAATGCTAGACAAAACCCCTACCCCACTTACGCTTGAATCATAAGAGCCTTGTCTTGAGGTGAGCTTCATTTGAATCTTAGCATCTTGGGGAAGTCCTAACTTTTCAGCCCCTTCCTTTGAAAGCAAGGCTACGTAGCCTGCGGTCTTATCAACTGATCCCAAGTTTAAAAGCTCTACAGTATTTCCGTTTAATGGGTTTGTGACACTTACGCTATCTCCTGGCAGATAACCGGAAGCCTTTATAAAAAAGCCCTTGGGTAAATCTCCCTCTTTTCCAACTAGAACATTTCCATCTATATATGAAGATGTTTCTAAAGCAAAAAGAGATACTGCTATGAATAATATAAGAAAAATACTTAATATCTTTTTCATTTTAATTTCTACCCCTCCTCAAATCCAATCAGCTTTTTTTCTTAAAAAAAGAAAAAATATCATTTGCGACTTGAGCAGTAAAGGCTGAAATTCCTTTTTCATTGTCCTTTACCGGATCTATTCGGCCAATCTTCCTTGATCCGCTGCCTATTTTTTTTCCAGTTTCCAAATCGAAAACGCTCCAATTGACTTTTTCTATGTTAGAAAGAATCATTGCATCAGGGTTACGAGAATTCTCTGTATTATAGTCTATGCTTATAACTATAAAGTAATCGCAATAACCAGCAGATGCATCACTTAGGGCTGTATAATAGATTTCTTCATCTTGAACCGAATCAGAAGAAACTGAAGTTGGGGAATTTGTAACGATAAAGCCCTTGTCAAAAAAATAATCAAAGAGGCCGTTTTCTATTATGTATGAAGAGGAACGTACTTTATCCTGAACAGGATCATGCTGAATTAGCTGAAAAGCTACAGCCGTAGCGGATACATTTGCGACCGAAACTAAAACAAAAATAGCGGCCGCAAGTAAGTTTTTAATTTTTCCCATAATAAAATCCCCTCAAAAAATTAAAAAGCACTTATGCCTTCGCTTAATTATCGGAAATGGATTTTTTTTGTTTAGGAAAAATTACAGGCCTTTCAGCCTAGCAGCTCAGATATATTTATGAAACTTTCTTTCTATATCCTTTATAAGTTTGTATTCAAAAGAATCAACTAATGCTATCCAAGAAGCCTCCACTACGTCACAGGAAACACCCATTGTAGTCCAAGAATCGGTGTCATCCGTGCTTTCTATAAGAACCCTAACCTTGCTTGCAGTAGCAGACTTGCTGTCTAGGACACGAACTTTGTAATCAGTCAGGCGGATTTGCCGTACCGCAGGATAAAAAGGACTTAGGGCCTGTCGCAGGGCAGTATCCAGCGCGTTAACAGGACCGTTTCCTTCTCCTGCAGCCACCTGAATATTACCATCAACGTCTATTTTTAGTTGGGCAAAAGCATAAAGCCCCTTTTCAATTAAAGGACTTTCACCGCTTGTCTTATAATAATGTAGGTTAAAGAAGGGCTGGTACTTTCCTAAAATCTTTCTTACGAGAAGCTCAAAAGAACCATCCGCCCCTTCAAACTGGTAGCCTTCCTTTTCCATTTCCTTGACTTTCTTTACAATTTCAGAAACAACTGGAGAGTTTTTTGTAATTTCACTATCAAATTTTTTGATTTTTTCAATAATAATGCTTCTGCCAGCAACTTCACTCATTAAGAAAACTCTTTCGTTGCCAACTGAATCTGGGCTTATATGCTCATAAGCAGCCGGATTTTTTAAGACTGCATCAATATGCATTCCAGCCTTGTGAGCAAAAGCATTATGTCCTACAAAAGGCATTCCCTGCTCTAGGGGAATATTAGTTATTTCTGCGACACGGTGGCAGATAGGTGTAAGATTAATAATATTTTCAGGAGCAATACACTTATAGCCCATTTTAAGCTGCAAATCTGCAATTATTGTGCTTAGGTTAGCGTTTCCGGTTCTTTCCCCAAAGCCTAACAGAACCCCTTGTACATGGCTTGCACCCGCTTCTACTGCAACAAGGGTATTTGCAACCGCGAGACCGGAATCATTGTGGGTATGTATTCCAATTTTAGCTCCCTTGCCAAAGCGGTCTACCGCGGCAGAAACAGCATCCCTACACTGATTCAGCATACAGCCCCCCTTAGTTTCACACAGGCTAAGAACAATAGCACCTCCGTCTATAGCAGCCTGCAATGTTTTAAGAGCATATTCAGGATTTTTTTGGTAACCTGTAAAAAAATGCTCTGCATCATATATGACCTTGCGCCCTCTTTTGCAAAGATACTCAGTTGTATCTCTTATCATTTCAAGATTTTCATCTAAACTTGCATGAAGAATTTCAGTTACTTGAAAATCCCAGCTTTTACCAAAAATAACAACTTCTTCTGTTTCAGCACTTAAAAGACTTTGCAAATTTGCATCCTCTGAGCAAGAAGAATCTTTTCTTCGTGTTGAGCCAAATGCAACAAGCCGTGAATTCTTAAGGTTTAATGATTTTGCTTTTTGGAAAAACTCCATATCTTTGGGGTTACTTCCAGGATTTCCAGCTTCAATATACTTTACTCCCAATTCATCTAGAGCCTGAACAATATGAATTTTATCTTGAACAGAATAGCTTATACCTTCGCCCTGAGCACCATCACGTAAAGTTGAATCTAGAATTTCAATATTTTTTTCCATAAGTTAAGTAACCCCTTTCTTTAGAGATACTCTATAGTAACAAAAATAAACTTTTGTTACAATAAGTTTTTTTTATTGGAATATATCTATATTATATGTTATACTAGTGTCATGTTAAAACCATTTGTAAAATTGATACAGGCTCTAAGCAGCAATACTGCCCCAAGTCAAATTGCCCATGCCTTTTCATGCGGAATACTATTAGGCTTTCTGCCTAAAGATAATATTCTTTGGTATCTCCTCTTTGTTTTCATGTTATTTATGAGATTACAAAGGGGACTTTTCGCCCTGTCAATTATTGTTGGCTCACTGCTCACCGCCCTGCTAGACCCAACTTTTGATTCAGTTGGAACAGCAATTCTCACAAATGAAGCCCTTATCCCCTATTTTGTAAAACTCTTGAATATTCCCTTTGTGGCTTTTACAAAATTTAACAATACAATTGTAATGGGCAGTCTTTTTTGCGGAATCATCATGTACATTCCCTGCTATGTTTTTGCGCGGATTTTCACACTGCTCTGGAGAAAATACATGGCAACATATGTAAGAAAAATTAAATTCCTTACAGCTATCAAACAAGTACCAGGAATCAAAAAAATAATAGAACTAGTGGAGGATATGTAATTTATGGAAGAAAACAAGAATTCTCCAGAAAGCGAAACAAAAGAACTTGCAAAAACAGATAAAAAAGCCTTAAAAAAAGCGAAAAAAGAAGCAAAGGTCTATCCAGTAAAAAAACTACCTACACTTTTTAAGAAAACTTACAAGTATAAGACTCTCAATAGAAAACTTCTTGCAAAGCTTTATATAGACGAAGATAAACAGAAAATTGATAACCTTTTTAAGCAAGGAGGAAATCCCAAAAAGCCAGAACTTTGGGCTGTTCCAAAAGAAAGTCTCTTTAATGCAAAGGAACTAGCTTACTAT
>CAJOQA010000261.1 GCA_905236465.1 uncultured Treponema sp. | reverse complement strand
TAGAGGTGAAACGGATTATGCAGTAAAAGCAAGCTATAACAAGTATCAGCCCTAGAAGGGAAAAGAATACCATGAAGAGAATTGACTGCAAAATCATCTGTATAGAGCAGGTATGGGCCATTATGATGCCTAGCTCTTTGTGCTCTACCCATGAGACTATATTTCTTTTTCCCTTAATGTATACCCTGCATGTTTTCCCTTCCTTGCCAGCTGCTATTGCTTTTGTGAAGTTTTCAAGGTCATCTTTTTCAAGAAGTTCAGGAGCAGAATTTTCCAGAGAAATTTGACTAAGTAAAAACGAGCCAGTCTGATCCTCTTTCTTTATAAAGACGAAATCTTTTTCCCAGATGGAATTTCTTTGGGCCAAGAAAGGAAAAAAGTCTTCCATGCGGATTGCGACTTGCATGTAACCTATATGCTGTCTGCCATTTTTTATTTCAATTGTCTTGCAGGCTGATGGCTGCCACAGTGATGTTCTAGGACCGTAGAAGTCAGCTGAATAATTGAATTCCCATTTTGAAAGAGTGGGTAGGTCTTCCCTTCGTTCATTCAGGAAGACTGGAAAGCGTTCAAGAAAACCTGGGCCTGAGGAAAAGATGCGGATGGAATAAATTTTGGGAATAACAGAGATTATTCTTTCTACAGTTTGATTTTCTTCTCTGATGAAATCTATGATTTCTTCTTCTTCCCTAAATTTTAGGCTTGACAGAAAGAACATCATGTCGCTGTTTACGTACAAGGTCTTTTCCACAACAGAACAGGTATCTATAAGTTCGTTTACTTTTTTTACATTTGTCTCAAGCATCCGCTCACACATGCTTTCTAAACCGGAGACAGCCCTTCCGTGCATAATTGCAATTATGAAAGAAAAAAGTGCAATAAGAGGGACCGAGGCGATGGCAGCAAAGACAAAGACCACTCGGTTTGAAAAATGAAGATTTTTATTGGGGTGCTTGGATAACATGGTTATTATTATAACCTTCACTTCTAAAGTAGTCAAACATCTTTTATACATCGGTAAAAAAAATACCGAAAACTGGCTCCTTGACCGAAATATAGGCACTTGAAGATGTTCTTTTATATGTTGCTTTATTCGTTTTATCGTTTTATACTCAAGATAGAATTTTTTTTCATGGAGCTAATATGACTTTTAATGAGGCTATATGCCGTGCGGCAGAAGAAGGGGCTGTACTTCTAAAAAATACAGATAAGGTCTTGCCTTTTACCAACACAGATAGGGTTGCGGTTTTCGGCCGCTGCCAGAAGGACTGGTACAGGAGCGGAATGGGTTCGGGGGGATCTGTTCATGTAAGCTATACAACAACCATGATTGATTCCCTTAAGGAAATGCAAAAAAAAATTCCCGCTATGCCTGCTATAGATGATGAGGTGGCAGATAGCTACAGCAAGTGGATTTTGGAGCATCCATTTGACAACGGAGGAGGTGAGTGGGCCGCTGAGCCTTGGAGCCAAGAAGAAATGCCTGTTAGCAGTGATTTTGCGCGAAAGGCTTCGGAAAGAAATTCAAAAGCAGTGTTTGTTATAGGAAGGACTGCAGGGGAAGATAAGGATAACAAGGAGACAGAAGGCAGCTGGCTTTTAAGTGCAAAAGAAAGACAAGCTTTGGAAAATATCTGTGCAGCCTTTGAAGATGTATGCCTTGTTTTAAATACTTCAAATATCATGGATCTTAGCTGGACGGACGATGCTGTTTTTAAGGGACACATAAAAGCAGTACTGATTGTTTGGCACGGAGGGCAGGAAGGGGGCAGGGCTGCGGCTAGGCTTTTATGCGGACTTGCTAACCCCAGTGGTAAGCTTACAGATACTATTGCAAAAAAATGCAGCTCTTACCCCTGCACTGAAAACTTTGGTATTGACGGCGACATTCCATACAGTGAAGACATTTATGTGGGCTATAGGTATTTTTCTACTTTTGCTCCCGATGAAGTTCTGTACCCCTTTGGCTTTGGATTAAGCTATACGACTTTTTCTCTTAGCGGACAGAAAGCCCATTTTGCTGACGGTAAGGTTACTCTTTTGCTGACGGTAACTAATACTGGGAATGTTGCCGGTAAAGAGACTGTGCAGGTTTATGTGCAGTGCCCCCAGGGAAAACTTGGCAAAAGCGCAAGGGAACTTGCAGCCTTTAGAAAGACAGGGCTTCTTGAGTCAGGGGCAAGCGAAAGCGTTTCTATGGAATTCCCCTTGTCGCAGTTAGCCTCTTATGATGATTCTGGGGTTAGCGGGAACCCCTTCTGTTTTGTTCTTGAAGAAGGTATCTATAGGGTATACATTGGATGCGATGTAGCTTCTGCGGAGGAAGTGTTAGTTGATGGTAGCTATGGAATAAGGCTTGACTCTTTGCAGGTAATCAGCCACCATAGTCAGGCTGCTGCCCCTGTAAAGGCTTTTTCTAGAATACGGCCTGAATCCTTTGACAAGAAAAAGTCTGCCTTTACGCTTGGAAAAGAGGACACTCCCCTAAGTCAGGTTGATCTTAAAAAAAGGATTCTCTCCAATCTGCCAAAGGAAATAGCCTATACAGGTGACAAGGGCATACGCTTTGCTGATGTTATAAAAGACAAGTCTAAACTTGATGCCTTTATTGCTCAAATATCTGACAGCGACCTTGCTGCTATGGTACGCGGTGAAGGTATGATGAGTCAAAAAGTGACAGTGGGCATTGCGGCAGCTTATGGCGGAATTACACAAAAATTACGTGACTTTGGCATTCCGGCTGCAGGCTGTTCTGACGGGCCAAGCGGAATTAGGTTGGACACAGGAAAAGAAGCAGACCTTATGCCAATAGGAACGCTTCTTGCCTGTACCTGGAACCCAAAGCTTGTGGAGGAACTGTATGTCTTTGAAGGAAAAGAGCTTGTGCAGTACGAGATAGATTCCCTATTGGGGCCTGGGGTAAACATCCACAGGTCTCCGTTAAACGGGCGGAATTTTGAATACTATTCTGAAGACCCATATCTTTCCGGTGTATTTGCAAGGGCCACCCTCCGCGGACTAAATATTGGTGGGGCAAGCGGAACAATAAAGCACTTTGCTGCAAACAATCAGGAGTTTTGCAGGCGGTCAACAAATGCCCTTGTCTCTGAGCGTGCGCTTAGGGAGATATATCTGAAGCCTTTTGAGATTGCGGTAAGAAGTGGCGAGGTAAAGTCCCTTATGACAAGCTATAATGCTGTTAATGGCCACTGGTGCGCAAGCAATTACGATTTAGTCACTACAATATTACGTAAGGAATGGGGCTACAAGGGTCTTGTGATGACTGACTGGTGGGCCAGCATGAATGACTGTGTAGCAGGCGGGAAAGAAAGCGTTAGAAACACAAATAGCCTTGTAAGGTCGGGAAATGATGTCTATATGGTTGTTGAGAATGACGGGGCAGAAAGAAATGCCTACAAGGATAACACAATGGAATCTTTGCAAGACGGAAGCCTTACGAGAGCAGAACTCCATGCAGCTACAAAAAACATACTTACATTTATTCTGCTTTCCCCTGTTTCAAAAAGACCACTGCGCCCGCTAAAGATTTTCAAAACTTTTAAAAGTCAGCTTGACAAGCCTGCAGAAGGAACTGTTGTTGAGGAGGATGAAATTTTCCTGCCTGAAAATGGAATCTTCTACCTTCATGCTTGCCATGATGCCATGTATAACATAAGCGGTACCTACAGTAAAGAAGGCGATGACTTGTCTCAGTCTGTAACGAATATCTTAATAGACGGCAGCCCTGCTGCCTCGCTTGACTGCAGAAGCACCGCAGGAATAGAAACTACTGTGAATGCAGCCCAGGTCTACATGACGCCAGGCTACTATAAGATTTCTCTTGAACACACAAAACCTGGCATAGATGTAAAGCATCTTCTTATAAGCAGCAAGGTTTTTATTCCCGTTTCGGTAACAGAAAGAAACTAGTTAAGATTTAGGTATGCCTTGCCCAAAGTGGTAAGGCTACCATCACTATTTTTATTTTCAAATATTGAGTTGTAGGGAATAGCACTTACATTTCCGTGGCTCATAAACCAGGCATATTTTGCAACAGTATTGCTTCCTTCCATAAAGGAAAGTTTTTCTTTCATGGAAGAAGTTTGCTTTTCCATACTTTCGTTTTGTCCGCCATTGTTGTATTCCCAGGCACAGAATTCAGTAAGCCATATCTGCTTTCCGTACTTTTGCGCATACTCCTTTATGTAGCCTGACTGGGCTGAAGGCCAGTTCATGTAGCAGTGGAGGGCAAAGTAGTCGTATCGAGGTTCCTTGCCTGAATGCAGCTTTTTGTATTCAGCTATAAATGCATCCATCCACAACTGAGGGGTGCTGTAGATCTTCCCATCTGAAAGAGTTTCACCCGAATACTGTAGGGCAGGTCCTACTAGTTCTAGATTGAATTCCTCTGCTATCGCTTCAAGCCTATCCCAATCCGCTGCTGCCTGTGCAGGTGTTATGCCAGAGCC
>CAJOQA010000260.1 GCA_905236465.1 uncultured Treponema sp. | reverse complement strand
CTGCGCGGGCAAAAACAAGGGCACCAGGAACTATGTGTTTCACAGCTTCTGCATCGTCAGTGTCATAGCGGACAACAAAGGCTCCGTCAACTTCTGGTGCCTGAAACCAAGCCCGCCCTATTGCAAGCCCTTCTCCCTGACCGGATTTATCTTCAACAACTTCTTCAATTAAGACCCTATATGTTTGCTGCAAGCGTTGCAATAAAAGTTCTGAAGTCAACTGAGACTGGGCATCTTGTAAGAGGTTTGCCCTCTTTTCTGCAAGCCTTTTACCCACAGTCCCCTTCATCTTGTAGGCGACAGTTCCCTCTTCTTTGCTGTAAGTAAAGCAACCAGACCACTGGGCCTGCACTTTCTTTAAGAAATCAAGGGTGTTATTTGCCGCATCATCACTTTCGCCAGGGAAACCAGTCATAAAAGTTGTCCTGATTGCAGCGTCGGGGAAAACTTTCCGTATTGATTTTATCAAGTTAAGATATTCTTCAGGCTTACCCTTCCTGTTCATGGCTTTTATAATAGATTCATCCCCTGACTGAAAGGGAATATCAAAATAATGAAGGAAACGGGCATCTTTTTTCATCTCTGCAAGGATATCCGCATTAAAGTGGTCAGGGTGGATGTAGAGCAAGCGAACTGCAAAGTCCCCTTCTATAGAAGAAATCATCCGTATGAGACGGGCTAAGGGCGAAAGCTGGGAACTTTGGAAATCACACAGCAGGGTCTCATCTTTATCCTCTTTACCACAACCATAGGCGGCCAAATCCTGACCAATTAAGTTTATTTCAAAGCAACCCTTACTTACCAAGTCCCGTATTTCTGATACAATGTCTAAAGCCTTTCTAGATCTTAGGGGACCGCGAATAAGGGGGATGGCACAGAAACTGCAACAATTATTGCAACCTTCGGTTATCTTAACATAAGCTGAATTTTTAAAATTTAAGAGCAGGTTTCTGTCTCCACAGCAAACACCTTTTTGGGGAGGAGTAAGCACAGGCCTCTTACCTGCAAGAAGGTCTTCTACAACCCCATCAACTTGGCTTAGGTCGCCGTTGCCAAAAATACCGTCCGCTTCTTGTAGGTCACTTTCAAACTCTTTGGCGTAGCGTTGGGCAAGGCAGCCTGCAAGAAGAATTTTTGCCTTTGGATAGTCCTGCCTGGCATCTATTACAGCATTTAAACTTTCGGTCTTTGCGCTTTCTATAAAACCACAAGAATTTACGATTATTAAATCGGCATCATCTGCGCGCTCTGTTTTTACAAGACCTAAATTCAATAAACGGGTAACAATAAGCTCACCGTCTACCTGATTCTTTGCGCAACCATGCTGATCCAAGAAAAATTTCTTATTTTTAAGAGTATCTTTAGTCAATTTCCTGTACCACTATGCTATACTTGCCGTCTCGTCTTCTAACCCACTTAATGTCTTCAACAGCAACCTGTCCGGCCTTGCCAACTTCTAGGTCATACGCAGAGTTACCTGCCCTAACCTTTAGTTTTACGTTATAAGCATTGCTCATCCAAAGTCGTAGCCCGTTCTTTGGCGTAACATTTATAGTTTCGCCAGTCCTAAAGTTGCGCTCAATTTTTTCGTTCTTGTCTACCCTGTAGCGGAAGTAGCAGGGACCGCGGAAAGAGAATTCCACAGTAAAGGGGTAAGACCTGTTGTCTTCGTGAATTACCTTCATATTAGAAGGTGTAGAAGCAGCAGGATTTGAGGCAACAAGCTCTGTGTCATCAGCAGATTCGGTCAAATCATTTGCAACAACTGTCTTTTCTGCAGCTACAGCATTGGGATCTGCAATAGCAACACGAAGCTGGGCACCATATTTTTCTGAGGAAGAAGAAATATCGCTTAGGTAAATTGAAATATCAGGTATGCCGTCAGCGTTAACGTCAAGGACCCGCTCATCGCTCAAGTCAAAAATCTGATTGCCTGCGGGAGTCTGCAAAATCAAGTGCTCAAGGGTGTTGTTTATGGTAAGGGTTGTGTCCCCCTGATCAGGTGACTGGATAATCAACTGATCACCTTTATAAAGTCTTAAATCTTGAGGTTCATACGTTAAAACGTACTGATGGATTTTTACGGCTTCCTGAACGACCTTCTTTTTTTCAGCTAACCTTTGAGGAACCTTAAAAAGTCCGAAGTAAAGGTAAGAAGCCAAAGCAATCACAAAAAACAGGGAAAGAATCACAATCAGGGGAATAAGAAATTTAGGACGCTGTTTTTTAAGCAAGGCTTCAGGAGTGGGTGCCTCCTGTATTTTTTTTGCATGGTAAAGGCGAATTAAGTCATCGCTATTTAAGCCTAAATATTCAGCATAATTTTTTAGGAAGCCTACAAGATAGGGCTCCCCTGGAAATATTTCATCTTTTTCGTTTTCAAGACCATTTAAATACTGAACCGTAATTGCAGCTTCACGCGATACCTGCTCTATGGACAAATCCTTTGATTCACGTTTTTCCCTAAGAATTGCACCGTAACTTTCCATTTATTTCCCCTATTCCGATAACAAGAAGTTGTTGTAGTTGTTTGCGTTGGAAGGCGGATCATACTGAAAGCGCTCATTTGGAATTCCGCTGTTAAGCTTATAATTATAATAGTCAAACTTATAGACACCACTTGACGGAGTTTTTGCTTCAATTCTTCTGATAAGTTTTGAATCAGGTAAAATAGAAATCTTTATTGAAGTAAAAGATTCAGCAGCAGACCTTCTGTAAAGAATCAGGTTTACTACCATTGTAGAACTGCCCTCTTCTAGGGGAACCGGAGCCTGTCCCGTTTCGTAGGCAACTGAATAGTAGCGACGCAAGAGAGAAAGCCCTTGGGCCGTAGCAACATTTGCTCCTGAATCTGCAGAAATCTTTTGCTCAAGAATCGCGGCCTGATTGGGTAAGTAAATAAGAAGTTCTTCACCGTTAAAGAGAAAAACCTGGTTTGCAGGGGATGAAAAATCTATGCGCAAAAGCTGGGGCATCTTGTAAGAGGCATGCCCCTGCATATTGCGACCTTCAGTACTTATATCAAGGTCAACTTCGTAATCTTTAAGTCCCGCATATTTGTCGCTGACGGACTTAAAAAATTCATTTGCCGTTACGACCTGCGCAAAAGACATTGCCACCAAAAGAAATGACAGGGCGGCAAAAGCAAGTGTTTTTTTCATATATACATAATAGTAAATTTTTACAGCTTGGTCAATGCGGCAAACGATCGTCTTATTTTTCGGGAACTTCAAAGGGGATATAGTCCTGCCTCGTTATGAGGAACTGGCTGTAATCAGAATTAGCAACCACAAAAATATGGCGGCGGCCATCGTTGTAGGCATATTCAGAAACACCAACAGGCAACTGCTTTTCTACCATAAGAGAGCCAATAGGACCTATTTCTTCCGGAGTATAGGCTTGCTTAAACCAACCATCATCCGGTGTAGGAGTATGCTTTGGGGCCCAGTTAGAAGGCCTATTTTGAATAAGCCAGCTATCGGCATCTTTACTTGTGGCAAAAAGATGCAAGTCTACAGTAGAACCTTCGGGGAGGGCTGTCTTTTCTGCGGTGTAAGCGGCTACGGCAGGCTCTGAGGAAGTTGTGGAAGTGCTTACACAAGCGGTTAAAGACAGGGCAAATGAAAGAAACAGTAAAATAAAAATACTCTTAATTTTCATAAAAAAAATCTCCTAATGGTTAGAGTTACAGTTAAAATTCTAACACAAAAAGGAAAAAAATCAAAATAAAAGGCATGGAAATCAATTTCTTTGAAACTTGACTTTTGCAATAAATCAGCTTTTGGGCTTCATGCCATGCGTTCGGAAGAACCTAGCCTTATACGCGGGAAATTTCTTTTTCGTGCAGATAGTTCTTCGCAATCGTCACATACGCCGCTTCGCGTCGTTTGCGTAATTGGAAAT
>CAJOQA010000259.1 GCA_905236465.1 uncultured Treponema sp. | reverse complement strand
GGCGACTTAGCGCATGCAGAATTACAAAGTAATTCTGCAAACACAAGAAAAATCCAGGAGGGATTTTTCTTGTGCCTAATTCTGCAAACATGAAAAAAAATCCACTATTTTTTTTATAGGCCCTTGACAAACATATAATTATATGTTTATATGAATAACTGAAGGAGCTTTTCATGACGGAAAATGAAGAAATGGATGAGAATATAATGTGCGAGCTTGCAGAACTCTTTAAAATTTTTGGTGATTCCACTAGGATAAAGATTCTGTACGTTTTGCTTACAAAAGAAATGAACGTTACTGAAATTTCTCAGCAACTTAACATGACACAACCTGCTATCAGTCAGCAGTTACGGGTGCTAAAAAGCAACGGTCTTGTAAAATATAGAAGGGAAGGAAAGTCAATAATATATTCACTTTCAGATGAACATGTTCAGCAGATTTTGAACATTGGCATGGAACACTTAGGTGATAGGTAATAAAACTTACGGAGGAAAAATATGCTTTTATATAAACAAATGAACGATGAGGCACTGACAGAAAAAAAAGGTATCCTAAAGGAAAATATCAAGAAAGAAAAAGCTTGTTCTTGCTCATGTTGTTCAAACGAAGAAAATGATGACGACGACGATGATGATGAGGAAGAGGAAGTTTCTTTAAAAAAACTTATACTTGCCGCTGTAATCTTCGTAGCTGCTTTAATAATCGATAAATTTAAGATTAATTTTAATCTACCAACCTTTATTCCAGAAAAAGCACCGTACCTTTTGCTATATTTTATATCATACTTCCTTTGCGGATTTACAGTTCTAAAAGAAGCTATAGAAGGCATTAGAAAAGGAAAAATTTTTGGCGAAGCTTTTCTTATGTCTATAGCCACTTTAGGTGCAGTTTTTATGGGGGAATATTCAGAAGCAGTTGCTGTAATGCTCCTTTTTCAGCTAGGTGAATTCTTAGAGGATAAGGCTGTTGGGGCATCTAAAAGATCAATAAAGAGTTTAATGGACATAAGACCAGATACAGCACTTGTAAAAAAAGAAGGAAGTGAAAGTTTAGTCGAAGTCCTTGCAGAAGATGTTCCAATAGGTAGCATTATCGTTGTAAGGCCTGGGGACCGTGTGCCTTTAGATGGAAAAATTGTCTCTGGTCTTTCCTTTGTAGATACTTCTGCCTTAACAGGAGAAAGCCTTCCAAGACAGGTAGGGGAAGGGAATGCCGTATTTTCCGGATTTTTAAATACGAACTCTGTACTTGAAATAAAAGTTGAAAAATCTTATGGAGAAAGTTCAGCTTCAAGAATATTAAATCTTGTAGAAGAAGCTAGAAATAAAAAAGCTTCAACTGAAAAATTTATAAGCCGTTTTGCAAAAGTGTATACGCCTCTTGTTTGCCTTGTAGCCTTACTTTTAGCCCTAGTTCCTCCCCTTATAATTAATTATTCTTCAGCAGAAGTCTGGCGTGCTTGGGTTTATAGGGCTTTAGAGCTTTTAGTTGTATCTTGTCCCTGCGCCCTAGTAATTTCTATTCCTTTAAGTTTTTTTGCAGGCCTTGGACTTGCTTCTCGTAAGGGTATATTAATAAAGGGATCTGCTTACATAGAAGCTCTTTCCAAAACAAAAACTGTAGTTTTTGATAAAACTGGCACCTTAACAAAGGGTGTCTTTGAAGTTACAGGTATTTATCTTGAAGATTCTTCCATCAGCAAAGAAGATCTTTTGACCCTAGCAGCTCACGCAGAATACTATTCAGACCATCCTATTTCCCGCTCCTTAAAAAAGGCACATTCTTGCCCAAAGTGCGGAAAAAGCACTCTGTTAGACAGCAAAGAAATAAGCGGGCATGGAATAAGCTGTGTTATGGAAGGTAAAAAAATCCTTGTCGGTAACAGAAAGCTTATGCAAAGGGAGGGTATTGAACTTACTACAAGCCCTGAAAGTGGAAAAGGAAAGACCGAAGTTTTTGTTGCTGCTGACAAGCATTGTCTAGGGTGTATTGTAATCAGCGACATAGAAAAAGAGGATTCCCTAACTGCCTGCAAAAAATTAAAAGATGTTGGCGTAGAGCAAGTTGTTATGCTGACAGGAGATACAGAAGATTCTGCTTTGGAATGTGGGAAAAAGCTTGGCATAGACCGTATTTTTGCAAGTCTCCTACCTGCAGATAAAGTTTCTAAAGTTGAAGAACTCCTGTTGTCATATAAGGATAGTGAAAAAAAACTTGCCTTTGTAGGCGATGGTATAAATGATGCCCCTGTTCTTAGCCGTAGTGACATTGGAATTGCAATGGGGGCTATGGGTAGCGATAGTGCAGTAGAAGCAGCAGATGTAGTTATAATGGATGACAGACCTAGTAAAGTCTCGGATGCAATAAGGGTAAGTAAAAAAATTATGACTAATGTCTGGGAAAACCTGATTTTCTCCCTTACTGTAAAAGTGGCTATAATCAGCCTTTGTTCCTTGGGATTTGCCAATATGTGGCTAGCGGTTTTTGGAGATGTGGGGGTAACAATGCTTGCTGTAGTCAATTCTATGCGATTATTGCTGGGAAAAAATAAAAAAAATGGATAAAATTGTATTAATTTTTAAAAAAAATTAAAAAAGACAGTGACTAAAAAGGTAAAATAAGTTATAATAACAGCATTAATAAGCAGCTGACGGCATTTATACCTCAGTTATTATAAATAGGAGTTAATTATATGGCTTTAAAGAAAACTTATTCTAAAGACAAAAGAACCTGTAAAGTCACTTTTACAGTAACACAGGAAGCTGCTCATGGTGCTGAATCTGTAACAATTGCAGGTGACTTTAATAATTGGAGTAGCACAGAGACTCCCCTTACTAAGAAAAAAGATGGTTCTTTTTCTGTTACCTTAGTTCTTAATGCAGGAAAAGAATACCAGTTCCGCTATTTGCTTGATGGAAAGCATTGGGAAAACGATTGGGCTGCAGATAAATATATTCCTGCTCCCTTCTCTCATACAGATAATTCTGTTGTAATCTGCTAAAGAAAAAAGTATTTCCCTTTAGAGTAATATTTGCAGTAAGAGCTTATAATATAACAAAAAGCCTAGTGGATATTTCACTGGGTTTTTTCTTTTTTAAATTACAAGTGTTTTGCAAGTAAAAAAAAGTGGGACTTAGTAACACTAAGTCCCACTATATCAAGGAGTTTCTATGAAGAAAGACAAGGAAACACAAAAGTACTTTTCATTTCTCTCTTGCCTTACATTAAAATAACCAATCTGCTTAGCATAGGTTACAAATTATTTATCAATTTTGTATTTTCCTGTGCTGATTGTATGTCCTTCTGAATAGACATCAAACCATATTTCCTTGTTTTTGCTAAGATCCAAGGCTTGATAGAATTCTTGTACACTGCTGATTTTTTTATCGTTTACAGCTGTAATTACATCCCCGTTTTGCAGTCTGAGTGCTGCGGCAGGGGATTTTTCCTGAACACCAGAAATAATCACACCCTTAACATTCTTATTTTCCAGCTTTATTTTTTTGCGGGCATCATCTGTAAGTGGGGACGCTACAAAACCTGGCCAAAGTTTACTGTTGTCAGAGGAAACCTCGCTTTTGCGCTCTTCAATTTTTACAGTGAAATCTAACTTGTTTTTGCCCCTCATTACAGTGAATTTTGTAGTCTGACCTGCTGGAATAGAGCCTACCTGCCTTATAAGCTGGTCAACTGACTTAATATTTTCACCATTTATTGCTACGATGAAGTCTCCTGCCTGAATGCCGCCCTTCATTGCAGGGCTGTCTAGGAATACTTCTGCTGCAAAGGCTCCTGTTTGTTTTCCAACCCCAAGTTCATCCTTATATTCTTGTGAAATATCTATGAGGCTGACCCCAATCCAACCGTAAGTGATTTTTCCCTTGTTGATAAACTGATCAATAGCAGTCTTTATGTTGTTGATAGGAATTGAAAAACCTAACCCCTGGCTTCCCCCTGACTGAGATGCAATCCAAGTGTTTATACCGATTACTTCACCGTATATGTTTACCAATGGTCCGCCAGAGTTTCCCTGATTTATAGAAGCATCCGTTTGGATAAAGTCGCTTATTGAGCCGATTTGTGTACCTGATCTGCCTGTTGCGCTCACAATTCCCTGGGTAACAGAGGCAAAATAACCTAAGGGGCTACCTAAAGCAAGTACTATGTCCCCCTGCTGCACATTGTCAGAGTCTCCAAGCTTTGCTATAGCTATAGTATTGTCATCGGATTCAAAAGAAACAAGGGCAATGTCCATTCTCTCGTCAGCACCTACAAGTTTTCCTTCAAATTCCCTTTCGTCATTCAGTTTTATTTTTATTGACGAAGCCTTACCTGCAACATGGTTGTTTGTTAAGACATAATTTGTCTTTCCAGTCCTGCGCACTATTACGCCTGATCCCAAACCCGTCTGCTGATATTCACGGTAGCCGTCATCGTCTTCTTTGTTGCCGTCAGGGTTGCCAAAGAACCATTCAAAGCCCTTAAAGGGATTGTATGTTTTTACTTTTGTTGTTTCGGTAACGTCAACTTCTACAACTGCCGGTAAGACCTGGCTGCTTATAGACCTGAAAGTTGTCTGTAATGCTTGGGTAACACTTATAGAATCATTTGGAATTGGAACTGCTGTCTTTGGAGCGGTTTCTGCAAATGCTACGTTTGCAGACCCTTTATTTGCCTTGCATGATAGGGCTAGAAAGCCAAATGAAAAGGCTGCGGCTGCAACGCAACCTAAAACTTTTTTTGTAATATCTTTCATATAAAATAAAACCTCCTGGAGATTATTAATTTCTTATTACTAATATAATAAATTTATACTTAGCAGTGTTACAAATACTTTTAGAAAATCTTGTTATCTTAATAAAGTTTCAATAAAATATTAATTTAGTCTTAATTGAGAAGGAGTGGCAAATTTATAGCCCATCCTGCTTAATTCTGGGTACATTTCTTTAAGAAGGGGGGGCAAAATATTTACAGACTTGTCTACATGGCCGATTATCACCGCATATCCTACTTTATTTGCAACCTCAAGACCCTTGTAAATTTCTTTTATCATCTCTTCCCTCGTTACAGCGTTGTCAAGAAAGGGGGCATTTCTTTCTATTATATTGCTGTCAAGTTCCAAGGCAGCCTGCTTTGCCTGACTTTCAGATGAAGTCCTTGAGTCAAGAAAATAAAGGCCCTTTTGATTTGCTATGTCAATTATAAAAATCATCTTAAGTTTATCTTCTGTTATTAAAGAGCCTTCGTGGTTGTTAAAGCCTTTTACACCAGGCCCTAATTCCGCTAGATTATCAAGGATTGTTTTTTGTATCTGATAGCTGTCCATGGAAGGGGTTATTGCCCCAAGTCCTGGATTTATTTTTAAGTTTTTAGCTTGCATGGGCTGGTGCAGTATGAGCTCCTTTTTGCCCTCTATGATTGCCCGTGCAGATTGAGAAGTTTGCGGAAGTTTGGGAAGAACCGCAATGGTAAGGGGAAAGGGTAGGGCAGTATATTTTTTTACATTTGTTACATTCATCCCCGCATCGTCTATTACAAACAGTAAGGTTGCTCCATTTTTTGCAGGCGGAATGTTAAATTTATGACTTAGCTCTTCAATTTTTTTGTCTGGCTTGGGTTTTTCTACGCTTGATGCAATTTGGGGTGCAGGCTCTGTAACCTTTTTTTCGGGGCTGACTTCTTTTTTAACTTCTGTCTCCCTTTTTGTCTCCGTTTTTTTTTCTGGAATACTTGTAAATGCTGATTCCCCCATAATATTCTGACTAGGCTTTTTTTCCTCTTTTTCTTCTTTGGGGGCAGGAATTTTTGTTATGGCTTGGGTACTAGAATCCGCCTTTCGTGAGGCCATGATATTGGTAAATACCAGAGAAGCGCAGAGACCTATTGTTATACCAGCCAATACTGCTATGGCTTTTCCTGCGAGGGGTGAAGACTGTTTTTTCTTTTTTTTACTTTTTGCTCCCTTTTTGGGGGAAACATTTGCCTTTTTTTTCTTTGTGTCTGCCATTTTGATTTATTAAATCTTTTCGTAAATTTTAGTTTCAGAAAAGATTACACTGAATTCGATGTTTAAACTCGTCCACCTAAGGGAAAACGTAGTTTCCAAACAAGTCTATTATAAGTAAAAGACTTGTTTTAATCAATGTATAGTCGATTAACTTACACGGCGACAGCATTTACTTTTTTAGCCGAACTTGTTTCGACTACGCTCAACAACTGGAGTTCAAAAAGATATTCGGAAGTTAATTTACTGAAACTTTGTCCCATACCAGAAAAATCTGAAAAAAAAGTAAAAAAAAATTTGACAAAGGCAATCGGTTGCCGTATACTGTAAATATAGGCAATCGGTTGCCTATATTTAATTATCGTTTTCATTACCTATTGGAGGAGTATATGAAAAAGTCAAAACTTATTGCCGGTGCTGCTCTTTGTACACTTATGGCAGGTTTAATGGGATGCTCTAAGAATTCAAAGGCATCTAATTCTAACAAACTTCTTGTTTGGTCTTTTACAGACGAGCTTGAAGGTATGGTTAATGAATACTACAAGCCTTCACATCCTGAAGTAGAAGTAGAGTATTCAATGACTCCAACAGATCAGTTCCCAAATAAGTTGGATCCAGTTTTGCAAAGTGGTTCAGGTTGTCCTGATGTTTTTGCATTGGAAAATGCTTTTGTTCGCAAGTATATAGAATCAGGTCTTCTTCTTCCTCTTGATGATGTTTATGAAGAAGTTAAGGGAAAAATGGCTGACTATCCTATGAAGATTGGTTCTTATGATGGTCACGTTTACGGTATGGCCTGGCAGGTTTGTCCTGGTGCTCTTTTCTACCGCAGAAGTTTAGCTCAGAAGTATCTTGGTACAGATGATCCAGTAAAGGTTCAGGAATATCTTTCTGATTTGAATAAGTTTGTTGAAACAGCTCGTCTTCTTAAGCAGAAGTCAAACGGTCTTTGTGACATCGTTTCTTCTTCTGGCGATATGTTCATGCCTTATAAGGGTGCAAGAAAACAGCCATGGGTTGTTAATGATAAACTTGTAATTGACCCAGCAATGGACGATTACATGGAAATGTGTAAGCTTCTTCACGACGAAGAAATGGATGGTCGCGTAAGCCAGTGGTCAGAAGGTTGGTTTGCTGGTATGAAGGGAACCTTAAAAGATGAAAAGGGAAACCCTGTTGAAGTATTCTGCTACTTGCTCCCAACATGGGGTCTTCACTATACACTTAAGCAGAATGCACCAGAAACAAGTGGTGACTGGGCAATGTGTGCAGGTCCTGCAAACTACTACTGGGGTGGTACTTGGATAGCAGCATATAAGGGAACAAAGAATCCTGAGCGTGCAAAAGAAATGATTAAGTACCTTGCAACTGATGACACATTCCTTACTGAATATGCAAAGAAGTCTGGTGATACAGTTGGTAACTTGAATGTTCAGAATGCACTTAAGGATTCCTTCTCTGAGCCATATCTTGGTGGACAGAATCACTACAAGGATTTCTGTGAAATGGCAAAGGGTATTGACGGTAGCTTGATTCAGGGTTCTGATCAGCAGATAGAAAGCCTTTTCCAGGAAGCTGTTGCAGCTTATGCAAACGGCGAAAAATCTAAAGAAGAAGCACTTCAGAGCTTTAAGGATCAGGTTTCTTCAACAATGGGTTACTAATCCAATAAGATTTTGATTGTTCAGCTGCCTCTTCTAAAAGGAGGGTTTTAAGGAGCTTTTGCTCCTTAGCTGAAGAGGCAGACTTTTATTGACTAGTCTAAATTTTTATGTAAAAAAGTATTAATTTGAAAAAATCAGAATAAGTTTATGCTGCTAAGTCATTATTTTTAAGGAGGTTTTGTAATGACAAAACATGCCGGAGTTCAAGCAAAGGTTAATAGATTCGGCTATTTTTTTGTTTTACCCTTTGTTCTAGTTTTTTTAGTTTTTAATCTTTGGCCTACCATATATACTTTTTTCCTTTCCTTTGGAGATTTAAGAGGATTAAAAAGTACTTTTAATTTTGTAGGTTTTGCAAATTACAAGAAACTTGTTAGCGACCCATATTTCTGGGGAGCTGTTGGAAATACATTTATTATTTGGGGACTTAACTTTTTCCCACAGTTAGGACTTGCACTTTTGTTTGCTATCTGGCTTACAAATGTAAAGGTTCACATTAGGGGAACAAGCCTTTTTAGAGCCTTGTTCTACTTGCCAAACCTTCTTACTGCAACATCTGTTTCTATTCTTTTCCGTTCACTTTTTGCTTATCCTGTAGGACCTGTAAACCAGTTGTTGCTTAATTTAGGGCTTAGTGAAACTGCTTTTAACTTTTTTAGAAGTGTTAGTGCTTCTCGTCTTATCGTTGCCTTTATTCAGTGGTGGATGTGGTGTGGTCAAACTCTTATACTTCTTATGGCTGCTATAACAAGTATTTCACCTTCCTTGTATGAGTCTGCTGTTATTGACGGTGCAAACGAATGGAAGTGCACTTGGAAGATTACAATTCCAATGTTACGCCCAATGATGTTCTATATTTTGGTAACATCAATGGTTGGTGGTATGCAGATGTTTGATATTCCATTCCTTATTACAGATATGCATGGTGGTCCAGATTATAAGATTCGTACATCTTCTGTTTACATGTACAATATCGCTTTCCAGGGGCGCAATGACTATTCCTACGCTGCTGCTATATCAATAGGTGTATTTATAATAACTGTTATTCTTGCATTCCTTATTAATCAAGGAACAAAGGAGCGTACTCCTCGCAGACGTCATTCATTTGTAGTAGAGGAAGGTAACAAATGAGAAATTACAAGGTTGAAAAGAATTTAAAATCTACAATCATCTATATTTTTATGATTGTTTTTGCACTAATAGCTGTAGTTCCAGTGTGGATCATGCTTATTAATGCAACAAGAAATACTGCTCAAATTAATGAAGGTTTAGCAATACTGCCTAGTAGTCATGCTTTGGATAACTGGCGTGTTCTTACTGGTCGTGGTTTTATGCTGTCTCAGGGTTTTAGAAACAGTTTGATAATTTCAGTTCTTGCAACTGCTTGCTGTGTCTATTTTTCTGCCTTGTGTGCATACGGAATTCATATCTATACTTTTAAGGGTAAGCGCCTTTTGTGGACTGTTGTTATGATGCTTATTATGCTTCCTGCATCACTTTCCTTTATTGGATTTGTTCAGTTCATGTCAAGAATTCATTTGATGAATAGCTTTATCCCCCTTATTATTCCAAGCATCGCCTCTGCCGGTACCGTTCTCTTTATGAAGCAGTACCTAGAATCAATTCTTTCTTTAGAGCTTATTGAAGCTTCCCGCATTGATGGGGCAGGGGAATTCCGCATTTTCAACCAGATAGTTCTTCCTGTTATAAAGCCTGCTTTAGCAACTCAGGCAATATTCAGCTTTGTTGCTAACTGGAATAACTTTATGACACCCTTTGTTCTTTTGTCTAGCACCGAAAAATATACGCTTCCTATGCTTGTACAAATGTTGCGTGGCGATATTTACCGAACTGAGTATGGTGGAATTTATCTTGGAATTGCAGTTTCCTTGATTCCTATCATCATATTCTACATCGTTATGTCCCGCTTCATTATCAGCGGTCTTACGATGGGCTCTGTAAAGGAATAAGGAAAGTTTAACAAAAATCAATGCCGCTAGAAGTCATTAAAAACTTTTGGCGGTAACAAAAAAATATTACATAAAAAAAGACACTTTTTAGAGAATAAACATGGTCTTATTCAGGCTATTGGGGT
>CAJOQA010000258.1 GCA_905236465.1 uncultured Treponema sp. | reverse complement strand
TTCAAGCCAATTGATCAGTACTGTCCACAGTGCGGCTGGTTCCTTGTTGAAAAATACGACAAAAAAAATGGAACGTATAAAAATTGTATAAATCCTGAATGTGATTACCTTCACAGTCCGGATGAAGCTGTTGCGGCTGAGGCTGCAGGGGCCTTTGCAAAGGCAAATGAGGAAGAAAAAACTGCTGCAAAAAAATGAATGAAAATTTAAGTCAACTTTCAGATGAATATATCCTCTATCTTGTTACAGTCCGAGGTTTTTCAGAACACACAAAAACTGGCTACCAAGAGGATTTAAAACATCTTAAACTTATTTTAGGTGAAGATAAAAAGATTTCTGAAATTTCTCTTAATGATTTACGAACTTGCATTGCCTCGTTAAGCAAAAGAAAATATAGTGTAGCTTCTATAAACAGATTTATTGCTGCGGTCAGAGGATTATTTGCCTATTGCAAAAAATTTGGTTATATTGAATATAATGTGGCCCTTGAGTTAAAGACTTTAAAAGCCCCCAAGCGTTTGCCCCGTTTTATGACTCAAAATGAGGTTGATGCCTTATGCTCTGCACCTGAAAAAAAGCCTATCCTGTGGCCAGCAAGGGACAAGGCTATTTTTGAGATGTTTTACTCTTCTGGTTGCCGTGTCAGTGAGCTTGCAGCATTAAAAATATCTGATTTTGATGCAGATTATTCTAGTGCAATAGTTACCGGAAAGGGAAAAAAAGACAGAAGGGTTTATTTTGAAAAAGATGCAAGGCAAGCATTGTCCCTTTACCTGCAGGAAAGAAAAAGTCGCTTTCCAAATGTAAAGGAAAATGCAGGGGATTATCTTTTTCTAAACCAAAAGGGAGGGCCCCTTTCAAAGGGGGGTATTTGGTATGTTGTAAGCAGGTATTCTGGAGCGGAGGGAACAAATCACCATATTTCCCCTCATGCTTTTCGTCATACCTTTGCAACTGCTATGCTTACGTCAGGTGCTGACATACGTGTTGTGCAGGAATTGTTAGGTCATTCAAGCATAAGCACCACACAGCGCTATACCCACGTCGCCCTTGAAAGACTTAAGGATGTGTATAACCAAGCCTTTCCTCATTCAGGAAAGAAAGATTAAGAGTATTTAAGGAGTTTGAGATGGCAGATATTAGTGAAAAAATACGAAGCACAACTGTTATAGCCGTAAAAAGAAACGGTCAGGTTGCCATGGCCGGTGATGGCCAGGTAACAGCAGGCAATACTGTTGTAAAAGGCAATGCAAGAAAGGTCAGAAAAATTTATGATGGAAAAGTTTTGACTGGTTTTGCTGGCTCTGTGGCAGATGCATTCACCCTTTTTGATAAATTTGAAGATAAACTTAAAGAGTATAACGGTGATTTAACAAGATCTGCCGTAGAGCTTGCTAAGTTGTGGCGAACAGAAAGATCCATGACAAAGCTTGAGGCAATGTTGCTTGTAGCGGATAAGTCTAAGATTCTGCTCATTTCCGGAGATGGCAATGTCATTGAACCAGAAAATGATATAATTGCTATTGGTTCTGGTGGAAACTATGCCTATGCCGCTGCAATGGCATATATGGAAAGTTCTTCTATGTCTGCAAAGGAAATAGCAGAACATTCATTGAAGATAGCAGGTCAAATCTGTATTTATACAAATAATCATATTACTTTGGAGGAACTTTAATTGGAAACTTCAGATAAATCAGCTCCCGAAGGTCTTACTCCTGCTCAAACAGTAGAAAGACTTGATAACTACATTATTGGGCAGAACAAGGCAAAACGGTTCGTTGCGGTTGCCCTTCGTAATCGCCAGCGCAGGATAAAATTGCCAGAAGATATTCGTGAAGAGGTTGCCCCAAAAAATATTCTAATGATTGGGCCTACAGGGGTTGGAAAAACGGAAATAGCCCGCCGACTTGCAAAATTATGTGGAGCCCCTTTCCTAAAAGTGGAAGCTACAAAGTATACGGAAGTTGGCTATGTTGGTCGTGATGTAGAGAGCATGGTAAGGGACCTTATGGCTGTAGGTTATAATATGGTAAAGTCCGAAATTCAGGAAGAGTTAAGGGAAAAAGCAGCCCCCTTAGTGGAAGACCAACTCTTGGACCTTTTGTTGCCAGGCTCATCTTCTAAAAAGGAATCAGCTCCTTCAGAAGGCAAGAAGGCCAATGTCCGCATCCTGGGTAATATCTTTGGTGATAATAGTCCTGTTCAAGGTAGCATGATCCGCATCGATATGCCTAAGCAAACTGAAGAGAATCCTGAAGCAGAAGAAAGGGATGCTGAGAGTGTTCTAGAAGAGCATAAAGCAGAGGATCCCTCTATGAGCGAAACCCGTGAAAAGCTAAGGGCTATGCTAAAAGAGGGAAAACTTGAAGATAGGATGGTTGATATAACTGTTCATTCCCAGCCTAGGTTTGGTATGGAGATGTTGGCCGGCGGAAATCCTGCTGATATAGAAGAGGGGTTAGCAGGTCTTCAAGAGATGTTTGTAGGTGGCAGAAGCAAAAGAAGGCAAATGCCCCTTAGGGAAGCTAGGCAGATCCTTACTATGGAAACTCTTGACCGATTGACTGATCAAGATAAGGTTGCCGATCAAGCTAAGCAGCGGGTAGAGCAGAGTGGTATAATCTTTATAGATGAAATTGATAAAATTGCCACTAAGGGGGGAGAAGGTAGCCGACAAGATGTAAGCCGCGAAGGTGTCCAACGCGACATCCTACCAATAGTAGAAGGTAGCGATGTTAATACCAAGTGGGGTGTTGTAAATACTACCCACATACTGTTTATTGCTGCTGGTGCTTTTAGCCTTTCTGCTCCATCTGATTTGATTCCAGAACTTCAGGGTCGCTTTCCCCTTAGGGTTGAACTTGAGGCCCTTAAGAAAGAGGATTTTAAGCGTATTCTTACCGAACCCAAAAATGCTCTTGTAAAACAGTACGAGGCCTTGATGGGAACAGAAGGTGTTACCCTTAAGTTTACGGATGAAGCTATAGACCGCATGGCCTTTATTGCAGAAGATGTAAATTCCCGTTCTGAAAATATCGGTGCCAGGCGCCTTCATACTATAATGGAAACTGTTCTAGAAGATTTAAGTTTTGATGCAGATACCCATAGAGGTGAGACAATAACGATTGACAAAGCGTATGTTGATGAGCGGCTAAAAGATGTTGTTGAAGATCAGAACTTAGAGAGGTATATACTATAGAAGAGTATGCTAAAAAAATCCCTGATTCCCGCAAAATTATAGGAAATCAGGGAGAAGAAAGGGCTGCTCTGTTTCTTCAAAAAGAAGGCTATGAGATAATAGATAGAAACTGGCGGAATAGGGCAGGTGAATTAGATATAATAGCAAAAGATAAAGATACTCTTGTGTTCGTAGAAGTAAAAACACTGCCGAGTGGGAATGCAGAAGTATTAGCACATGAACTTAATGAAAGAAAAAGAAAGAAGATTACAAGAACATCAAAATGCTTTTTAAGATATCATAAAGAGTTTTCCTCCCTTTATATTCGTTTTGATGTTATTGTAATAGATATGCCCTCTTTCCCTCCTATCTATCACATAAAGAGTGCCTTTTTTGAAACGTAAAAAGAGTCTCCAAAATAACTTAATTGCATTTCTAATCAAAATATTGTATACTGTAAATAGTAACATTAAACAGTTTTAAAGGTAGCTTTTGCAACTTTTAGAACTCCCATTATTTCAGTGGAGGGACTTTTTGCGTACTAAAAAAGTATCTAGCCTAGAAAATGAGCAGAATATTGATGCTATAGATGAAATTTGTGGTCTTTTAGCTCAAATTAATGACAAAAAATTGATATACGAGTTTTTTGGTTGCCTTTTTACTGCCGCGGAATTAAAAGATTTTTCTAATCGTTGGCATTTAGTAAAGGAACTTGATGCAGGGACTACACAAAGGGAAATAGCAAAAAAATACAATATGTCTCTTTGCAATATTACAAGGGGGTCTCGGGAGTTAAAAAAAGAAGATTCTGCATTTAAAAAAATACTTTCCCTGCTTTCTTGAAAATGACCCGCTTTATTGAGCCTCTTATTTTCCTATAGACAAAAGTTATTTTAAATAGTATATTATTTGTCAAATAAATTTCGAGGTGTAGAATGATTTTTCCTCTTGAAGAGTTAGTAAAGTTTAAAGGCAGTATATATGAAATTACCGTAGCCGCAAGCCACCGTGCCTATCAGTTAGCTATGGAAAAAGACCAGATTGTAGAAGATAATGATGGAAAAGTTGTAAGCCTTGCAGCAAGACAGCTTTTTACCGATGAAGTGCAGTATAGACTTGAAAACAACGCAAGCTGATATTTGTCCTGTAATCGTTATTTTTGCACCGACTGCATGTGGAAAGACTGCTTTAGCCGTAGATTTGTTCGGAAAAAGCAGTCTTTCGCAATTTAAAGGAAGGGGAGAAGTTGTCTGTGCTGATAGCCAGACTGTTTATACAGGCTTAGATATAGGAACCGCAAAGCCGTCGGATCAAGAGTTAGCTCTTTTACCCCATAGGGGAATTAATCTTTTCCCCCCTTCGAAACAATTTGGGGTAGGGGATTTTGTTGATATGGCTGACCGCGAATGTAAGGCTATATATTCCTTAGGAAAGTTTCCCCTTTTGGTGGGGGGCTGCGGTTTTTATATACGGAATTTCTTGTTGGGACTGCCTCCAACCCCTATTTCTGACCCCTCAGTCAGGGAAGAGATAAAAGCACAGCTGAATACGAGGGGAAATAAAGACCTTTATGCAGAACTAAAAAAAATAGATCCCCTGTATGCAAAGAAAATAAATATAAATGACTCTTACCGGATATGCCGTGCCCTTGAGGTTTACAGGATAAGCGGTCGCCCGTTAAGTTCTTGTGTCTTACCAAATAAACTTCGCACTTCCTATAATTTTTGCATCATAGTTCTAAGCAGAAAGCGGGAAGATTTATATAATCGTATAGATAAGCGGGTAGACGAAATGTTCTCTCTTGGCCTTGCAGAGGAAGTTAGCAGATTAAAAAAGCAAGGCTTTACAAAAAACAGCCCAGGTATGAAGGCTATAGGCTATTCTGAATTCTTTGAAGAAAATCTTTCTTTGCAAGAAATTAAAGAAAAAATTAAGATAGATAGTCATCACTATGCCAAGAAGCAGTACACGTTTATGAAAGGAATACCTGGAGCAAGGCTTTTTGATGCAGGTGACAGCGATAGTATAAAAAAAGCTATAGGGGATTTTTGTCTTGCGCAAGGGGAATTTTTATAGTAAAAGTTGTCCCCTCTCCTATTTTAGAGCTAACATCAATTTTCCAGTCCAAAGTATCAACTATTGTTTTTACTACAGAAAGACCGATTCCCATGCCCCGTTCCCTACGGGAGTTTGTCCCCCTGTAAAAAATATCATATATGTGCTCAAGATCTTTTTCTGCAATTCCAATTCCTGTGTCAGCTATACTAACTTCTATAGATTCCTGTTTTTGTACAGCTGTTACAGAAATTGAATCTCCCCCTTTTGTGTATCTGACTGCGTTGCTGAAAATATTCTCTAAAGCCCTGTTTACTAAGTTTTTATCCATAGGAATCATAATGTTTGCATCTACGTCTATAGAAATATCTATGTTCCTTTTGTAGACTTCTTCCGTCATTTTTACCGATTGGGCAAAATTTTTTAGGAAACTTTCTATTTGAACAGGCTCTAATGTTTGTTGCCAATCTGTATTATTCAGTTTCACGTAGTTTATCAGGTCATTTATCATATTTTCAAGTTGATCAGCCTTTGACTGGATTATTGCAATTGATTTTTTTGCAGCATCCATAGTGTTTACCACCCCATCAACTATTGCCTCTGCATATCCTTTTATCAGGGCAACCGGAGTCCTAAGGTCGTGGCTTATTCCCATTATGAATTTTATACGCCGTTCCTGATCATCTTTTAGTGTAGCCCTCATCTTTTCAAGGCTTTCTGCAAGTGACGTTATCTCGTTGGACTGCCTTTTTGCATTATTGGGTTTTTCTATTTTTGTATCAAAAGCTCCGTTTGCAATTTTTTGTGTGCTTTGTTCAAGCAGTGTAATAGAAGAAAATATCGTATGTGATAGGAAAATAATAAAAGTTATGCAGAAACACTCAAAAATCAGCACAGCAATAAGTATACTAAGGGTAAACATTGTGAATTTCTGCTTTTTTCCATCAGAGATTTTAGCACGGCAGATAACAAGAATTTTAAAAGGCAAGTCTTCCTTTTCTTTATTCCTATCATGAAATATATGTTTGCGATTTTTTATAGGAGATTGAAACTGATAGTCATATTCGTCTCCTGTTTCTTTCATAAATTCAAAAAGCTCAACTGGAGAAATAGCCATACCAGATTTTAATTCCGGTATATTTGAGATAAGAATTCGTGAATCATAGTAAATTAATGTTTCCACATCAGGTGGCATATTTTTTATTTGATTCTCAATAGCTTCCCAGTCATCTTCTGTAAAATCAAAATTGCTAAGCTTCCTAACTTCCTCGTAGCCTTTTAAAAGATATCGTTGTGGGGAAGTAAGGTACCTGTGCAAGGGAAAATATACAAGCGAAAGTATTGGAATTATGACAATTCCGACTATTAGAAGATTGAACTGAGTTCTTATCTTCATTGCATATCCTGTTGTTTGTTAAACCTGTAGCCCATACCAAACATTGTTACTATAAAATTTGGCCTGGAGGGGTTTTCTTCTATTTTTTTCCGTAACCTTTGAATGTATACGGCAACTGCAGTTACATCCCCATATTGGGTTTTCCAAACATTGCTGTATATTACTTCTGGGCTTAATGGTTCCCCTGCATGCCTTGCTAAAAACTCAAGGACTTCATATTCTTTTGTTGAAAGAGGGATTTTTTCATTGCCTTTCTTTAATACACAGGAGTTGCAGTATAATGTATAACTTCCAAATGTAATGGTTTCTTCTACTGAAGCTTCTGTTGCTGACAGTCTGCTAAGCTTTGCCTGTACCCTAGCAACAAGGACCCTAGGGCTAAAGGGTTTTGTTACAAATTCATCAGCCCCATACCCAAGACCTGCAATTATGTCTTCATCAGCATCACGGGCAGAAACAATAATAACGGGAATAGTTGTTTTATATTCTTCCCTAAATTTCTTTAGGAAATCCATGCCACTCATGCCAGGAAGGTTTAAGTCTAAAAGAACAAGATCTGGCTGCCAACTAGCTTTAAGCTTGTCAAGAGCTTCTTCCGCAGTTTCACATTTTTGTGCCTCAAAGCCTGCATTTTCCATATACATGCCAATCAGCTGAGCCATTTCGGGAACATCTTCAATAACAAGAATCTTACTTTTCATGTTTTTAGATTAATCCCAAAACATGATAAACTCAATATTTTTCTTGTTATATTTTAATAAATAACATTTTTTTATTTTAAGAAAACATCTAAAAATTTCACTTTACTAAAGGAAAATTCTGAATTTTAATCTTTTTATCGGTTTTCTTAAAGACTTAAGATTTATTTTCCGATATTTAAATTGAAAAATTTGTGCGTAAAAGGGTAAAAAGGACTTGACCACAAAGGCATAACAAGACATTATATAAAAATATGATAGAAGTTACGCGTTTAAATGGAAAAAAGTACTGGATCAACCCACACCAAATTGAAAACATGGAAGAGAATCCTGATCTTACGCTGACTTTGCTTTCTGGAAAAAAAGTTGTTGTCAGCGACACACCTGAAGAAGTCATTGATAAAATAATAGACTACCGCAGGCGGATTGGTGGCTTTCATCAAGAAATGTAAATTTTTAAGGAAAATTAAATCTTGGGAGGATTTATTTTAATATGGACATAGCAACAATAATTGGATTTGTTGGTGGTGTAGCTGCCGTTATGTTGGGTGTTATTTCCGGTGGTTCAAATATCATGAATATTATAGATATTCCATCTGTATTCATTACTATCGGTGGTTCGTACTTTTCCTTGTTCGTATCCTCCCCGCTAAATAAGGCCCTGGGAATTTGGGGTTTGATTGGACGTTGTTTTAAGACATTTGACTATGGTGAGAAGACTACGGTTCAGAATATGGTTTCACTTAGCGAAAAGGCTAGGCGTGAGGGTATCTTGGCTTTGGAAGAAGGTCTTGACGACCTTGACGATAAGTTTATGAGCGAAGGCTTACGCCTTATGGTTGACGGTAGCGATGGTGTAGCAATCAGGCAGATTCTTGAGAATGAAATGGCCCAGTGCGAAAAGCGCCATATGGAATTTGCTGGTGTTATTACCCAGTGGGCAGGTTATGCTCCTGGTTGGGGAATGATGGGTACTGTTATTGGTCTTATCGGTATGTTGAACAACTTGGAAGATAAAAGTTCGCTTGGTCCTAACATGGCTGTTGCTTTGGTTACTACCTTGTATGGTTCTATGCTTGCAAACTGGCTCTTCGGTCCTTTGGCTACAAAACTTCTTGCCCAAAACTCAAGTGAAATGAATGCAAAAGAAATGGTTCTTGAAGGAATCCTTTCAATTCAGGCTGGTGACAACCCCCGTATCTTGGCTCAGAAATTACTTACATATCTAGATCCTAAGGCTCGCAAGGCCATAGAAGCTGATGTTCTTAAAGACTAGTTAGAAGGGATGGGAGACTTATATGGCAAAAAAAGCAAAAGAGCCCGATAAACCATCAACCGCGTGGCAGGGAACATATGGAGACATGATTACTCTCATGCTCTGCTTCTTCGTTATGCTTTATGACCCGAACGAATCTGACGCAGTTCAAATGGCGGCTATGCAAGCTTCTATCGCAAACAATCTTCAAGGTGGTGGTATGTCCCTTAGCGCAGGACGGCTTTCTGACCTTGGAAACACAGTTTCTTCCCTTCCTTCTATGGAAAGGGGACAGCTTCTTGGTCCTGCAAAGAAGAAGGCTGTAAGTATTTTTGCACCAGATGTAAAGTCAAATAGAATTACGATAACAAGTGATGAAAGGGGACTTGTTATTTCCCTAGCTTCTGATTCATTTTTTGAGCGGGGTAGCGCAGACTTAAATATAGAAGATACGAGAGAGACCTTGCTTCGTCTTTCCCAGTTTTTTTCTGACCCTGCATTAAAAAGCAGAAGGTTTAGGATAGAAGGTCATACCGATAATAACCCTGTGGATGAGGATTCTGCTTTTAAAAGCAATTGGGAACTTTCTACAGCACGCGCAACAAATGTTCTTCACTATCTTTCTGATTTTGGGGTAAGCGAAGATCCATTTTCTGTTGCAGGTTATGCGGATAAAAGACCTAAATTCAACAACGATACGGCTGAAGGTCAGGCCTACAACCGCCGTGTTGATATAATTATTTTGGATGATGGGCATTTTTAATAAAATGCTATAAATTAAAAAAATAAATACCGATAATCTATTAGAAGATTTTAGTGAATTGGAGGATGTTATGGCAGATGATGCAGCAGCAGGCGACTTAGGCGAAGATATGGGAGCTGAGGCCTCTACTACAAGTAAAGGTGGCGGTTTAAAAGGTGCTTTGCCAGGGCTTTTAAAATATATTTTGATTGGTGTAGCCGCAGTAATTTTCATTGTTACAATTGTTGTTGTTACAAACCTTATTATGAATAAGGGCGGAAAATCTCAAACAGCTATTCCTGTGGGGCAAGAGTATACTACTGCTAGAGAGGCATACGATTGGTATAAACTTGACCAGATTCGTACCTACTCTAAGGATGATATTCCGGCTAGCGTAACTGTAGAAGTTCAGCTTGGATATAAAAAAGATGATAAGGCAGCTTCAACAGAAATTACACAACGTAAGGTTGAGCTTATTGACTTTTTACGCCGTTTCTTCTCTGATAAGACTATTGAAGAGTTAAAGCCAGAAAAAGAAGATATTTTAAGGCAAGATATCCGTGACCAAATTAATGATGATATTTTGACAAATACAAGCATAAGGGATGTGCGTTTTACAGCTAAAGATGTTGTAAAGCAGTAAAAAAAGCAATTACGCAGGTGGGATTAGGCAATGAATGAAGTTCTTTCACAGGACGAAATAGACCAGCTTCTTCAGGCAATTAGTACAGGTGAAAGTGAGTCTGATGACTTTAAGCCGGTGTCGGATACGCGTCGTATAAAAATATACGACTTCCGTAGACCGGATAAATTCTCAAAGGAACAGATCCGTACAGTTTCCAATATGCACGAGACTTTTGCGCGTCTTACGACAACAAGTCTTTCTGCACAGTTAAGAACTTTGGTTCATGTCCATGTAGCTTCTGTAGACCAGCTTACCTACGAGGAATTCATTCGTTCTATTCCAACCCCTACAACTTTGGCTGTAATAAACATGGATCCTCTCAAGGGCAATGCTGTACTAGAGATCGCTCCAGAAATTACATTTATAATGATTGACCGTCTGTTTGGTGGTTCAGGGGATACAGGCGGTAAGGTAAACCGTGACTTGACTGATATTGAGCAGTCTGTTATGGAAGGTATAATCGTAAGGATTCTTGCTAACATGCGAGAGGCTTGGACTCAGGTAATAGACTTGCGTCCTCGTTTGCAGCAGATTGAAACAAACCCTCAGTTTGCTCAAATCGTTCCTCCTAGTGAAATGGTTATCCTTGTAACCTTGGAAATCAAAATAGGTGAGGAAGCAGGTATGATGAATATCTGTATCCCTTACATTACAATTGAACCGATAGTTTCTAAGCTTTCTTCTCAGTTCTGGTTTAGTTCAGTGCGAAGATCTTCCACTACCCAGTACTTAGGAACGCTTAAGGAAAAGCTTTCTGATGTTGAGATGGAACTTGTTGCTGAAGTTTGTAGCATGAATGTTCCTATCAGAGATGTCCTTAATCTTCATGTTGGTGATGTTATTAGGTTTAATACAACCAAAATAGATGATCCACTGACACTAAGCGTGGGAAGCAAAAAGAAATTTTACTGTCAGGCCGGTAATATCGGCAAAAAGATGGCAGTCCAAATTATTGGAAAAATAAAAGAAAACGAAGATGAAGAGTTTGAAGAACTTACTGCTGAAGGAGAAGAATCTATATGAGTGAAGGATCAATATCACAGGAAGAAATCGACGCATTGCTGTCAGGAGTTGATAACGGCGGCTTGAGTTCCGGCCCTTCTCCAGCAGATTCGCATCTTGATTTAAATACACTTAAAACTTTTGCTAGTGATATAAAAGACAAGATTGCTACGCAACTCAACACTATGACCGGTGTGGATGTAAAGGCTGACACGCCTATAGTAGAGAGTATGAACAGGGACCAGTTGCTTGCAAAGGTACCTGAAACTGTTGTTGCTGTAATGGCTGACTATTCTACTGCTCTAAGTGGAGACCATCTTTTCTTGATGGATCCTGAATGTGCGAAAAAGATTGTCAGCTTAGTAAATAAGGAAGAATCAGCAGAGCTTGATGATATGGCTCTTTCTGTGATAAGTGAAGTTGTGGCTCAGGCTTCTGGAGCAGAAATAACTCAGTTAAGTTCAGGTGGAAAGTTACCTGGACTTGCAACGAATCCGCCAGAGGCTGTTAATCAACCAAAAGCAATTGTTCGTATGCCACAAGGAACTTTTGTTTTATTTACTTATCCTATTACAATTGGTGATACTCCGTATACCTTATGGGAAGCTGTCAGCGGCCCGGTTGCGGAAGGAATGATAAAAGCTTTGGGTGGCGGAGAGCAGCCCGCACCAGCACCTGCTCCTGCTGCAGCCCCAATGGGACAGGCTTTTGGCCAGCAGTCAATGCAGCAGATGATGGGAGGTATGGCAAATATGGGTATGATGCAGCCTCAGATGGGTATGCCGATGGGTGGTATGCAGCCGATGGGAGCTGCACCAAATGTTCAATCTTTACAATTCCCTAACCTTCAGCAGGGTGGGGGCAGTCCTGAACAAGGCAATATAAGCCTTATTATGGATGTCTTTATGGAAATGACGGTCGAACTTGGCCGTACAAAGAAAACCATTAAAGATATTCTTGGAATGGGCGAAGGTACTATTATCGAACTTGATAAGCTTGCAGGTGAACCTGTTGACATCTTGGTAAACCACAAGCCTATAGCTAAGGGCGAAGTTGTAGTTATTGATGAAAACTTCGGTGTTCGCGTAACTGAAATTCTTCCTGCAATAGAGCATGTAACTCAGCAGATGTAGGATAAACGACGCGGTATCCCAGGGGTGGGGCCGCGCTTGTTTTTGGGTGGGGGAAAATACGATTACTCTAAAAAAGATTCTGGCAGTCTTTCTTGGACTGTCTTTCATTATTATGCAGCAGTTGCCAGCACAGGAAACTGCAGGGTCTCAGTCAGAAACTTCCGCAGAGGAAGTTCAAAATGTGTCTACAACAGTAGATGAGAGTCAAATTCTCTTAAATGATACTTCATTAAGTCCTGCGACAGGGGTTGCTGGAGTTTGGGTTTTTATAAGGATGCTTTTAGTCTTAGGATTAGTCCTTATCTTTATCTGGTTTATCTTTAAGTTTTTAAGGAAAAAAACAGGTATTGCCCCAAGTGATAGCGAATTTCTTCGTAGGGTTGCAGCCTTGAGCTTGGGACCTGGAAAGTCTGTGCAAGTAGTAACCCTTGTTGATAATGCCTATCTTTTGGGGGTTTGCGAAAATTCTGTTAATCTTATTTCAAAAATTGAGGATAAGGAACTTATAAATGCCCTTAACCTGTATGCAGACAAACAGTCTCAATCACTGAAGCCGAAAAACTTTGCTGAAATTTTAGATTTATTTATGCCGTCCTCAGAAAAGAGTAAAAAATCAGTTTTTGACGATGGGGCAACTGGTCAGATTATGGAGTCCTTTCGTAATCAGGCTAAACGCTTTGAGGGGGAGGAATAGAATATGGGTAAAAAAGTTCAGAGGCTTGTTTTTTTAATTTTTCTCAGCCTGTCTTGTGCTTTTCCTCTCTGGTCTCAATCTGCTGGAAATGAAAACTTTCCGCAAGGGTCAACTGATGGTACTAGGGAGATGAATGGCCGCATCACTGGAATTGATTTTCCTAATGTTACCTTAAGTGCAACTTCTCCTCGGACGGGAAAAGAAGTCGCTTTTAGCGTACAGCTTTTAGCTCTCCTGTCTATTTTAACCCTTGCACCTTCAATTCTTATACTTACCACTTGTTTTTTACGGTTTTCAATAGTCCTTGACTTTGTAAAAAGAGCTCTTTCTTTGCAGCAAGTACCTCCAACCGCGGTACTAAATGGTATAGCGCTTTTTATGACTCTTTTTTGTATGTTCCCAATTTTTAAGCAAGTGTATACAGAATCTTTTAAGCCTTTAAGTGATAATCAAATAACTTTACAGGAAGCATACGATAGGGCAGAGGGGCCTATTAGGCTTTTTATGTATAATCAAATGGATAGTGATACCCATTACATAACTGTTTTTATGGGCATGGTTTCAAAAACGAAGCCAAAAAATCTGAGTGAAGTTCCAACTTATGTTATTGTTCCTGCTTATATACTTCACGAACTTACAGTTGCTTTTAAGATAGGAGTAATGCTCTATATTCCTTTCATTATAATAGACATGGTTGTTGCCTCAATCCTTATGAGTATGGGTATGATGATGTTGCCGCCTGTCCAAATTTCAATGCCGTTTAAGCTTATGCTGTTTGTTCTCGTCGATGGTTGGGGACTTTTAACGGGTCAGCTTTTCCAGAGCGTTGTGAATTCAATTCATATATAGGGGTAAGTTATGGACAATTCTGTTTCTATAGAAGAAATTTATTTACTTATGCAACAAGGAATTTGGCAGGTCTTTAAGCTCTGTGCCCCTGTTTTGGGTGCTGCTCTTGTTGTAGGACTGATAATTGCTATTTTTCAAGCGACAACTTCTATTCAAGAGCAGACATTGACTTTTTTGCCAAAGCTTTTTGTAATTCTTTTGGTTTTAGCCCTTTTGGGTGGCTTTATGTTTTCTTCTATGCAGAATTATACTATTGAACTTTTTAGTCAGATAGGGAGGATGTAGTCTTAGGAGATGCTTGAAAGGATTGTTGCATCTGCTCCCCTGTATTTTCTTGTTGCGGCCAGATGCTTTACGCTTATAATGAGCTTGCCTCTTTTTTCTTCCCGTACAGTGCCAAGAATTGCAAAGGTTGCATTGGCAATGTACCTTGCTTTTTTTATTTTTAGCAGGCATTCACTTTATGCAGGTCCTTTTGCAAGCTATTTATCCTATATTACACCTTCAGGAAATTTCAATCTTGAATATATCCTTCTTCTTATGGGGGAGGGAATAATAGGACTTATCATAGGCTTTTACATTTCCCTGATTTTTGGTGCTTTTTCCACAGCAGGTCAGTTTTTTGCTTTTCAAATGGGCTTTTCCGCAGCCGAAGCATACGATGCCTTAAGTCAGGTTGAAAACCCTTTGATGGGGCAGTACCTGAACTTTTTGGCTATGCTGGTCTTCTTGAATAACAGGTGGTTCCAGAAGCTCTTTACGTATGGTCTTCTTGCAAGTTTTGATTCTCTTAATGCCTTTTCGATAGCCATGAACAACAAGGGGCTTATGACCTTTATGCTTTCCGGCCTTACATCTCTTTTTTATAATGCCCTCATAATTGCCCTGCCCCTGATGGGGACACTTTTTTTGATAAATGTTGCTATGGGGCTTCTTTCAAAGGCAGCCCCGCAGATGAATCTGCTTTCAGAAGGCTTTCCAACCCTTATGCTGACTGCTTTTTTCATAATAACAGCCCTTATGCCTGATTTGCTTGATTTATTTGAATCTTCTTTTGAAGCAGGTTTTAGGCAGTTGCAATATCTTCTTATAAAAATGGGAGGTCAAGGGTGAGCCAAATAGATTTGCAATGGTTTGCAGCTGAAGACGAGGGTCGAACAGAGGACCCCACCGAAGAAAAACTCCGCAAAGCAAGAAAAGAAGGTCGGATTGCTAAAAGTCAGGAATTAAACGGCAATTTGGTGCTTTTTTTTTGTATCATTTTAATGTTATTTTTAGCTTCTTTTATAGAAAAAAAGTGTGAAGAAGTTTTAGTCTATTTTTTTAATCATTCTGCTGATGAAAAAATAGATGATGTAAAATTTGCCTATGCAAGTTTGCGCTATTTTTTGATGATTGTATTACCCTTTGCAGTAATAGGTTTTTTAACAGCTGTAGTCTCAAATATTGTGCAGAATAAGGGGTGGATGTACACAACAAAGACTATTGAGCCAAAGTTCAATAAAGTTCTTCCCCATGTAGGACAGTATCTAAAAAGAACAATTTTTTCACTTGAGGGGATTTTTAACATAGTAAAGTCTATAGTAAAAGTTGCGATAATAGTTTTAATTGCTTTCCTTATAATAAGATACAATCTTCCTAAAATTTTTGACACCCTAAAAGCCGGTGGCCCCAGGCTTGCGATGAAGTCTTTTGCAAGTATGGCAGCCCTTATGCTCGTTATTTGCTCCCTCCTTTTGCTTGTTGTCGGCATCCTTGATTATATTGTTCAGCGTAGGCAATTTAAGGAAAGCATGAAGATGACAAAACAGGAAGTTAAAGAAGAATTTAAGGAATTAGAGGGGGACCCTGAAGTAAAAAGTCATCTTGAAAATGCACAAAGGGCCCTTTTGCAGCAAAATATACACAGGGCTGTAAAAGAAGCGGATGTTCTTATAACAAACCCTACACATTTTGCTGTTGCCCTTGAATGGAAAAGAGATAGCAAGGACTTCCCTGAAGTAACCGCTAAGGGAGAAGACCTTACGGCACAAAATATGAAGAGAATAGCAAGGGAAAACGATGTACCTATAGTAGAAAATCGTCCTTTAGCTCGTGGTTTGTATGCTGATTGCCAGGTTGGTGACATAATTCCTGAGGCATACATAAAGGCTATTGTTACAGTTTATGTTCAGATTGGATATATGAATAAAAAAAGCAAAAAAATATAGTTTTTGGATTGAAAAAATATAACAAATCCTTTATTCTATAAAAGTAGTGGGTGGGGACTCAATGGCAGAAAAGTTACAAAAAATTAAAAGTACAAGTAGAAGTAGTATTATTTCATGGCTTCAGGGAAATTTAGTATCGGTTGGTGTTGTCGTTACTGTACTGATGCTTTTTATTCCCTTGCCAAAATTTCTTATAGACATTGCAATGGTAGTGAACCTTGCAATCGGTCTTGTTATTTTGCTTACCGTTATATACACAAGGCGGGCAGCTGATTTTTCATCTTTTCCTCAAGTTACGCTTTTTGTAACTTTATTTGGCTTAGCTATTAATGTTTCGTCAACAAGGCTGATTCTCTTTAATCCTTCTGCAAATAAAAATCAATTGCTGATGGGGCAGAGCGAGATGGTTCAAGCCTTTGCTAACATAGTAGCCGGCAGTAACTTGCTTGTTGGCTTTATAATATTTATAATACTTATTGTTGTTCAGGTTGTAGTTGTTACCAAAGGTGCAGGCCGTGTTTCTGAAGTAAGCGCCCGTTTTACCTTGGACAGTATGAACAGTAAAATGTTCGACATTCAAAATGACCTCAATGCTGGTGCAATAACAGAAGAGGAAGCTGCTTTACGAAAGGCTCAGATTCGCCGCGAGGTAGACTTCTACTCTACAATGGACGGTGCCTCTAAGTTTGTTAGCGGAAACGTAAAAGTTGGCATTTTTATAACTGCGGTAAACCTTATCGGTGGTTTTATAACCAGCCAAATTGTTGATATGCCCTTGTCAGATGCTCTTGATACTTATGCAAAGCTGACAATTGGAGACGGTCTTTTGTCTCAGTTGCCGTCCCTTATGCTTTCCTTTGCGACAGGTATACTTGTTACAGGTAGCAGTAACGATGAGTTTATTGGTGATCAGCTTAAAAAGAACTTTTCAATCGATGGTACAATTTATATTATAGTTGGCGCAGCCCTTGCCTTGTTGGGACTTGCTTTTCACAACGGTTCCTCTTTTGTTCTTATTCCTATTGCCGCAATCTTTGTGTATTTGGGAATTCGTATGCAGAGTATGCAAAAAAAAGAGGCGGAGCAGCAAGCTATTGCGGAAAAGTCTGCAAAGACACAAAAGAACGGCTCTGGTCAAGACGAGGTTTCCCCAATTGTTACCTTAGATACGCTTTCTTTGGACTTAGGCTATGCCTTGGTTCCTCTTGTTGATAGGGAGAAGGGGGCTGAGTTACTTGAGCGCGTTACTAGGATCCGAAGGGAAGAAGCCTTGGATTTAGGTTTAGTTGTCCCTCCTATCCGCATCAGGGATTCTATGTCAATTGACCCCGATGAATATTCATTTAAGATTCGTGGTATTGAGGTTGGTAAAAGTAAACTTAAACTTGGTTACTATATGTGCCTTGATACGGGAAATGTTGACCCTAAGCGCCGTGTAATCGGTGAAAAAACTAAGGACCCTGCTTTTGGAATGGATGCAGTTTGGGTGTCTGAAGAAAAAAAGAATGAAGCTGATAGGGCGGGGTATGCAGTTATAGATCCTCCGACTATTATTGCAACCCATCTTACAGAGATTATTCGTCGCAATGCTTCTCAAATATTAAGTCGCCAAGAAGTTAGCAAAATTCTTGAAAAGACTAAGGAGCAAAATCCTGTTGTTGTAGAAGAAGTTCTTTCCGGCGAACATAAATTTACCTATGGTGAAATTGAAAGAGTCTTAAAAAATCTTCTCGATGAGCAGGTTAGCATAAGAAATATCGTTGTTATTTTGGAAACTCTTGCAAACTTTGCCCCTATTACAAAAGACCCCTGGTTGCTTACTGAAGAGGTAAGAAAAGCCTTAGGTAGCCAAATTTGCTTGCAGTATGCGGATGAGAATAAAGTTCTGCACGTTATGCGTTTGTCGCAGAACTTAGCTCAGCAGCTTTTAGATCATCAAGTTTCTCAGCCTGGTCAAAAGCCCTTTGTTGCCTTTGATCCAGTTGATGGAAGGAAGTATATAGAAACTATGAGTTCTTCCTTTGCGGCAGTCAGTGAAAGAAATTTCCTGCCTATAATCCTTTGCCCTGATCAAGTTCGTATGCTTGTAAAATCTTCAACTGAAAGGGAAATACCTGGGCTCATAGCTATTTCGGTAAGCGAGATTATGGCTGCGGGTCCACAGATTAAAGTTGAAACAATAGGAGATGTAGATGTACAATAGCGAAAAAATCGGGGCAATCCCACGTGTTATAGAAGGTTCTTCTTTGCCAGAGTGCCAGTCAGCTCTTTGGGAAAAATATGGTGAATCTTTCCATATTTTAGATTGGAAGACAAGTTTAAAACCGGGAATTTTAGGTTTTTTTCAGAAAGAAGTTGTTACTGTAAACTATATTGTTGAGGATAAATTTGAAAGGTTTTCAACCCCAACTCAAAATCAGTTGCAGATGAAAAAGCCTTCCTATTCTCCGGTTCCTGTAAGCGTTTCTTCTGCTAGGGGAGGAATTGTTCAGGACTTTACTGCAAGCCGTGATAATCTTTTAAAGCAGCAGTTGGGTAATAATTCATCTGTTACAAATGTTTTGCAAGTAGCTCAGCTAACAAAAAAGCTTGAAAAAATAGATGAAAAACTTGAATCTTTATCATTAAACCAGCAGTCGGCTACTCGGGAAGAAAGTCCTGTTATAAAAAAGATAAATGAGCTTTTGCAAGCAAATGAGTTTTCCCAGTCTTTTATAAAAAGGATTAACGATAGGATTTGTAAAGAATTTACAGTTGAGGATTCTCAGGATTTTGAAAAGGTTCAAGCTGCTGTGGTGGATTGGATAGGTGAAAGCATTTCGATTGCCCCTGAGTTTTCTAAGAAGAATAAAAAAGATCCCCATGTCATTATAATTGTAGGTCCGACAGGGGTTGGTAAGACAACAACTATTGCTAGAATGGCCGTTAATCTTGTTCGTTCAGCTAAGCAGAAGAAAACAGAAATTCCTTCTATAAAGATGCTGACTGTTGATAAGTGGAGATTAGGTGCCTATGAGCAGCTCCTTCATTTTGCTCAGGCAATGAATATGTCTGTAGATAAGGCTGAAAGTACCGAAGACTTGCAGGAGCTTTTGGATTCATATAAAAATGAAAAAAAGGCTGTTGATTATATCCTTATCGATACCAGTGGCTATAGTCCCAATGATTATGAAAACATAGGGAAACTAAGAAGCCTGATCGATGTTAAGGGCTTGCAGTCTGATATTTATCTTGCGATGATGGCTGGTTCTAAAGCAAGTGACATTGAAAACATAATACGTAATTATGAGTCTTTTGATTATAGGAGCGTAATAATTACAAAGTGTGATGAGACATCTGCTTTTGGTAATGTTTTAAGTGTACTTTATGAAAAGAACAAGCCTGTTTCTTTAATAACAGATGGGCAGGATGTGCTCCATTCATTGAGGAAGGCAAGCGCGGAAAGTTTTTTGATGAAACTTACAGGATTTCAAGTAAATAAAGAGCATATTAAAGAGAAATTTTCTTCAGAAAATGAAAATGCTTGATTTTTGTGATATAATTTATATATAAAGTATAGTGGGTTAAAAAATGGGAATGGAAGAGCAAGCTAACGAATTAAGAGCCTTAATGGGAAATGATAAAGCCCATAAAACAAGAATTATTGCAATTACTAGCGGTAAGGGTGGTGTAGGTAAAACTAATATAGCTGTAAATATGGCTATTGCATACGCTGAAATTGGTAAAAGGGTTATCCTTATAGACGGTGATATGGGTATGGCAAATGTAAATGTTTTGCTGAATATCGTTCCTCGCTATAATTTGATGCAAGTTATAAATCATCAAAAAAAGATGAGCGAAATAATTCTTGATACTGAATTAGGTATTAAATTTATAGCTGGTGCAAATGGATTTTCTAAAATTGCGAACTTAACTAAGGAAGAATTGGATTATTTTACCAAAGAATTTCAGTCTCTTTCTAATGCTGATATAATTATTATTGATACAGGTGCAGGTATTGCAAATAATGTTTTACAGTTTGTTGCAGCAGCTGATGAAGTTTATGTTGTTACAACCCCTGAACCAACTGCAATTACAGATGCATACGGTATTATTAAGATTATTTCAACTGAACTTGTTGATAGGGAAAGCAATATTAAGCTTTTAGTTAACCGTGTTCATTCTGCTGATGAGGGAAAACGAATTTCTGAGCGCATAATAACGATTGTAGCTCAATTCCTTAATTATAAGGTTGATTATATAGGTTTTGTTTATGAAGATTCTGTTGTACAGACTGCTGTAATAAGGCAAAAACCCTTTATGATTGTAAATCCTACTTCTAAACCAGCTATTTGTATTAAGCATATTGTTGGTAGAATTGAAAAGACTGAAAATTTGGCATCTGTTGGTGTTTCTAATTTTCTTAAAAAATTTGTTGTAGGTGGAAAGAAAAAGAGGTAGAGGTTTCTTAAGGTACCCTTTAAAATATCTCTTTTTCTGGGTGCCTGAATTTTTTACTTGACCGATACGCTTTTTTGACGTACTCTAAATAGAAGTAAATTAAATGGAGGAGTTAAAAATGTTTAATCCCAAAAAGATAGCATTTCCTGCAATTTTTGGATTTGTTTTATCTTTTTTTATAAGTATATTTACAACTCATGCCTTTTTTCCCTCTCTTTTGCGGGGAATATGTTTTGCATTTATTTTTGCGCTTCTGTTTATGGCTATTGATTTTGTTTTTACAAAATTTCTTGACGGTGCATCTTCACCTGAACAGGGCTTTCAGTCAAAGCCGCAAGAAGCAGCAACAGGAAATAAGGTTGATATAACAATCCCTGGGGAAGACTTGTCTGATGATGGAAGCAGTTTGCAATTCTCTGTTGGGAAAAATAAGCTTGCTTTAGAAGAGCCCAGTAAAGATGAAGTTGTCTTGCCAGTCTCTGCTTCTGAAAAGGCAAATGATTCTGCAGCTCCTGTGGTGGAAGATTTGAAGGAAACTAAAAAGGAAGAAAGTTCCGTTAACAATAATCAAGCTGATAAAGGGGAAACTACAGAGTTTAAGCCTGTTCAGTTAGGAAGGACTGTGGAAAGCCCTGCTGAAAATGCCCCTGCTTCTGCTGCAAAAAAGAAAAATGCTCAGAAGGAAATGGAAAAGGAAGAAATAGATAGTCTTCCTGATATTGTTGGTTTTATTCCTGAAGTTTCAGGTGATGCAAACTCTGATTCAGAGGTAATAGAGGACAGTGATTTTGCAAGTGGTGGAAGTGGATCTTCTTCAAGTGCAAGCACTTTTAAGGATGGTTCTAAAAGCAGTGACCATGATGCGGCTACTATGGCAAAAGCCATACAGACTATATTGAAAACAAGCGAATAAAGCGAATTAAAGGGTGTGGAGAATGGCGCTTACGGAAGAAATGACTAGTGAGGCAGAAAAATCAGAAGATGAACTTTGGCACGAATTCAAGAAGACCAGGTCTCCTGAAATTCGTGATAAATTCATTCGTCAATATATGCCTCTTGTAAAATACGTTGCTGGGAAAGTTAAACCTGGTATGCCAGGTTGTGTTGAATTTGACGATTTGGTTGGCTTTGGGCAGTTCGGCTTGCTTGATGCTATTAATAAGTTTGATCCGGATAAGAATGTAAAATTCAAGACGTATGCAGTAACAAGAATTAGGGGCTCTATTTTTGATGAGCTTAGGGAATTGGACTGGGTCCCCAGGTCTGTAAGGCAGAAGTCTCGTGAAATTGAAGACACAATAGTAGAACTGGAGTCCAAATTAGGGCGTACTGCTACAGATTCAGAGATTGCTAAGGAAATGGGCATGACTGAAAGTGAATACCAGAATACGATAATGAAGGTAAGCGGAACTAGTGTGCTTTCATTAAATGATGTCTGGTACTCTGGTGATGATGGTGATCACATGTCTATTGGAGATAATATAGAATCTCCTGCTTCTTTGAATCCTGATGTTATTGTTGAGCGCGAAGAGGTCAGAAAGGTTATAATAGAAGCTATAAACGAACTTCCGAAGAATGAAAAAATGGTTATAGTTCTTTATTATAACGAGGACTTAACCTTCCGCGAAATCGGACAGGTTCTTAATGTAAGTGAAAGCCGTATAAGTCAGTTGCATACAAAAGCTAATATGAGGCTTAGGGCAAAGTTGACAAGCCTGCGTAAGGGGATATTTTAAGGGGTTGTAATGGTAACACTTGAAAAGCTTAGAGCTGACATGGAAAGTCAGCTGGAAATAGATAAAGAAATTAACTCTGTTGAGGTAAGGGCAAATACAATAGAAGAATGTCTTGCGGATGCCGCTGTTCAGCTTGAAACTAAAGTTGCAAATCTTGAATACGAAGTTATGGAAAAAGGTTTTCAAGGTTTTGCTGGCTTGGCAAAAAAGCCTTGGAAACTTCGCATATATGAGAATCCTAAGTTTATGAAACGGAAAAAGCTTGCTTCTTCTGTTCTTGGCGAAAATCAGGTTGAAGAAGAAGTTAAGATGGTTGTTGCAGATGGAAAATTCTATATCCGCCATTTTTCAAACGGAATCTTTATCAAGGTTGTATTACCTGTTGGTGGTGG
>CAJOQA010000257.1 GCA_905236465.1 uncultured Treponema sp. | reverse complement strand
TATTCGTGGCTATGAGTTAATGCCCGAAGGAAAACAAAAACAGAAGATTTTCAACTATATTCAAAAAATCAATGAATTGTACGAAATTATTCCCTACGATTCTCTTGCTGCGCAGATTTGCGGAGAACTTCAGACAAAGTGCGCGAAACAAGGTAAAACGCTTGCCCGCTATGACTGTCAAATTGCGGCCACAGCAATTGCAAACGGTATGGTGCTGATTACGCACAATACCGCCGACTACGAAGCTATTTGTGAAAACTCAATGCTAAAGATCTTCTGCTTTTACGCAAAAGAACTTTATTCCTTCTTTTGGAAAGCGTTTTTTTACTGCAGCAACTACTGCCTTTGCGCTTTCAAGTTGACTGTCTTCTATGTAGCTTATAAGCACAAAGTTTGTTTCCGGCCACGTTGTAGTTCCCATCTTATAGTTATCGCCACCCCTGCCATAGGCTAAGGGGATTGTCGTATATAAGATGCCTTCAATATTTTGCTCAAGAGTTTCAATGATATCTTCTTCTACAGATTTATTTGCTATAATTTCTATTCTGCACATATTCTACTCCAGGGTTTTCTCTTGCGGCAAATCAACTTTTATTCTTGATCTTTCTATTTTCTTTTCTTTCATAATGAAAGAGTAGAGAACAGGAATAAAGAAGAGTGTTATAAATGTTGAAGAGGTAAGACCTCCAACAACTGCGACACCTATTGGCTGAACCATACCAGCACTACCGCTAGTAGCAAAACACATTGGGATCATACCTAAAATTGTGGTTAGGGTAGACATAAGAACAGGTCTGAGCCTTGAAGTTCCGGCTTCAAGACATGCTTCCTTCATACTTTTGCCACGGCCTATCAGGAGGTTTGTGTAGTCAACAAGAATAATTCCGTTGTTTACGACAATTCCAACTAACATGATAATTCCCACAGCACTTACCATAGAAAGCGATTGTCCCGTAATTTTATAAATGCCTATAACACCAATAATCAAGAAGGGAATTGTTGTAAGGTTTATAATAGGTGCCTTCCAACTTTCGTATGTTGCAGCCATTACACCAAATACCAGAAGTATTGCCATAAGAATAATTTTTAAGTATACCGACCCCTGCTCCTGCATATCCTTCCAGGAACCTTCATAGCTTATGTTAACATTGTCAGGAACAATGAAACTAGAACTGATACCTTCTTTTATTTCTTCCTCCACAATATTTGCATTTTTTTCAGTTAAAATGTTGGCTGTAACGTGAACTATGCGGGACCTGTTTTCACGGCTGATGCTGACAGGGCCATATCCCTTTACAACTTTTGCAAAGTTAGCAACGCTTACAAGACCATTTTGACCTTGAACATAAATCTGCTCCAGGTCAATTACCTTCTGCCTGTCTTCAGGACGCAGCATTACGTAAACGGTGTATTCCTCTCCATCTTCGCGGTAGGTGGTTGCGCTGGCCCCTTCTATTGAATAGTTTATTTCATTTGCAACGGTCTTTACATCAACACCAAAGTTGTAAGCCCTTGTTCTGTCAATTTCAATCTGAACTTGGGGCAAACCCTCTGTTGTGTCAATGCTAGGTTCCCCTATGTCTTCAATGCTTTCCATTACATCCGATATCTTGTTAGCAACTTCAAGGGCTGCATCTAGGGAAGAAGAGCGAACTGCAATGTCAATATCAGAACCTGTCATCTGCTGCCTCATACCCTGACCAAAAGTAAAGGTGACATCCGCAAAATCCGCAAAGTGCTTGCGGAGCTTTTCCTGAATGGTAACATCGTTGTCAATCTGCTTGTCGCTTTCAGGAAGCTGAATCTGGATAGAACCTGAATAAGAAGAGCCGTTTCTTCTTCCTGACCCTATGCTAGTAATTAATGTTTTGTAGCCCTTCACCTCATCTTCAATAATCTTTTGAAACTGATTGACAACAGATTCAGTTTCGCTAAGTGTTGTTCCTATTGGCAAAGACATCTGCACCGTAACAGAGTCATCGTGACCGCCGGTCATCATGCTGATTCTCATAGTGGGGATCATCAGCAAAGACACAAGTAGGGCTGTTACGCAAATAAACACTGTCAGCCACCTGTGGTTCAGCGCAGCCTTTAAAGCTGAAGTGTAACGGGCAGTCAGCCAGTCTTGGCATTTTGCAAAAAAGCCGTAGACTTTTATCAGTATGGTGCTCTTAAGCGGTTTTTCGTCTCTGTTGGTAAGCGGTAAAAAGTGACCTGCAAGAACTGGGACTAAGAAAATGGCAACAAAAAGCGAACTTACCAAAGCTATTACTATTGTAAAAATTATTCCCTTAAACATCTGCCCCATAAAGCCCAAGTTCTTCATAAAAAAGAGGAAGGGAACAAAGACGCAGACAGTCGTCAGGTTACCGGAAAGAACTGACATAATCATTTCTGAGCTACCAAGTATTGCGGAAATCTTTGGCTTGGTTCCCCTCATGCGGTATGAGTATATGTTGTCTATCATTACTATAGAAGCATCAACTATCATTCCAACTCCAAGAATCAAGCCTGTAAGGGTCATCATGTTTAGCGTGATCCCTGCAAAGTTCATGCACAAAAGGGTAATCAAAATGGAAAGCGGAATTGAAATTGCAATGATGATTGTACTTTTAAATGAGCACAAGAATACATAAAGAATGACTACCGCAAGAATCAACCCTTGCCAAGCTGAATCCAGCAATGTGTTTAAAGTATCGCGAATCGATTCTGTTGTGTCCCTGATTATCTCTAGGCTGACATCTGCGGGCAGGGTCTTTTTTAACTCCTCAATCTTTTCATAAACAGCATCTGCTACACTTACAGAGTTTTCACCAGACTGCTTGGTTACGCTGACGTATACACCAGGCTGCCCGTTTATGTAGACGATTGAAGACTGATCTTCATAGCCCATGTAGGCTTTGCCAATGTCGCTAAGTTTTACGTCATAGCCGTTAAGCGTGGTTATTACGGTGCTGTTTATTTCCTCAATGCTTGAATATTCACCTGTCGTCCGTATTGAATAGTCTGTGGTGCCTTCAGTTATTGTGCCTCCGCCAAGTTCAAGGTTCTCTTTTGCAAGCGCAGATGAAACTGCAGAAAGAGTTAAGTTGTAGGCCTTTAGCCTGTTCTGCTCAAGTTCTACGCGGACAATCTTTGT
>CAJOQA010000256.1 GCA_905236465.1 uncultured Treponema sp. | reverse complement strand
TCAACGCAAACAACCCCGTGGTCTACCAGTTTATAATTGACTGCTTACGCTATTGGGTACTCAACTACCACATAGACGGCTTCCGCTTTGACTTAGCCTCTGCCCTAAACCGTGGCGGAGACGGTAGCCTTTACGGGGTCTCTGCAATAACCTCCGCAATAGAAGGAGATCCCCTGCTGCACAATACAAAAATAATCGCAGAGCCCTGGGATGCAGGCGGAGCTTACCAAACAGGTAGCTACCCTGGCAGATGGTGCGAATGGAACGACCGCTTCAGGGATGACATCCGTAAATTCTGGCGGGGCGACGATCACATGACAACTGCGGCCGCAACCCGCATTTCTGGCTCCAGTGACCTGTTTCAATACAGGAAGCCTGGCAATTCCATAAACTTTGTAACCAGCCACGACGGTTTTACTTTAAATGACCTGGTAAGCTACAACGGCAAGCACAACGAAGAAAACGGTGAGGGGAACCGCGACGGCAATGATTCTAACTGGAGCTACAACAACGGCTTTGAAGGAGCAACCGCAAATCCTTCTATAGAAAAGACCCGCAACAGGCAGATAAAGAATTTCCTGCTAACTCTTCTCATTTCTCAGGGGACCCCCATGCTTTTAGGTGGGGATGAATTTAGGAGGGGCCAACAGGGCAACAACAACGCCTACTGCCAAGACAATGACATCTCTTGGTTTGACTGGGGAATCTGCCGCTTAAATGACCGCCTTATAACCTTTACCCAAAGGGTCATAGCTATGCGAAAAAAACATTCAGTTTTCCGTCGCGTAAACTTCTTTAAAGGACATTCCGCTGGGGACACCCCTGACATTCAGTGGTACAATTACGACGGGAGCACTCCTGATTGGAATGAGATTTCCCGCTTTATTGCCTTTACCCTAAGCGGTGCAAATTCCTTAAATGATGACGGTAAGCCAGACAACGACTTTTACATTGCGGCATCTACCGACCGCCATGATACTATGGTAACAATTCCCTCATTAAAGGACGGACGTACATGGTACAGGGTAGCAGATACTTCAATAGAAGCTGATGACAGCATGGTGCTTGAAGGCAGGGCTGAACAGCTTAGGTCTCAGGGGCGGTACGTGCTTCCTGCAGGCTCTATGGTCATACTGATGGCCATTTAATTGGAATAAAAATACGGCTGGGAGGCACCGTGTTTTTTAGGGAGTCTTGAAAAACTTCAGTTTTTTTCAGGCTGCCCTCTATAAAAAAGTTCTTATTTTAGGAGGAACCTATGAAATTTGACGCAGAGCAGTTTAAGGAAAACCTTACAGCGCGTCTTCGCAGACAGTACGGAAAGGATATTTCTCAGGCTTCAAAGCACGATCTTTTTGATGCAGTTAGTGCAAGTGCCCTTGAAATCATCATGCCAAATTGGATGGAAACGAGAAAAGAGTACGAGGCAAAGCCTACCAAACAATTGTATTACCTAAGCGCAGAATTCCTTATGGGGCGTGCGCTAAGCAACAACCTGATTAACGCTGGTATAAAAGATCAGGTTCTTGAAGTCCTGAAAGACATAGATGTTGAATATGATGTTGTTGAAGATGAAGAGCCAGATGCAGGTCTTGGAAACGGTGGTTTAGGACGCTTAGCAGCATGTTTCTTGGACTCTCTTGCAACCTTGCAGTACCCTGGTAACGGTTATGGTATCCGCTACGAATACGGCATGTTCGAGCAGCACATTGAAGACGGTCAGCAGGTAGAATACCCTGACAACTGGCTTAAACACCGTGACCCTTGGGAAGTAAAGCGCAGCGACTTATCTGTTACAGTTAAGTTTGGCGGCCAGATAAAATATGGCAAGACACCTGATGGCCAGGACCGCTTCTATATTGAAAATGCAGAGGAAGTTACCGCTACCCCTTACGACATGCCGATTGTTGGCTTTAACAACAACACCGTAAACACACTACGCCTTTGGTCAGCTTCTAGCCCCAACGGATTTAACTTGCAGCTCTTTAACGACATGCAGTACAACCGTGCTGTAGAAAGGCAAAACGATGCGGAAAACATCAGCCGTGTTCTTTACCCCAACGACAACGGTCCTATGGGAAAGGAATTGCGCTTAAGGCAGCAGTACTTCTTTACATCTGCTTCTTTGCAGGACTTAATCCATCACTTTGTAACAAATGTTGGAACTGACTTTAGCAAGTTCCCCAACTACCATGTAATTCAGCTTAACGATACGCACCCAGTTGTTGCTATACCGGAGATGATGAGGATTCTCCTTGACGAATACAATGTAGGTTGGAATGATGCCTGGAATGTCGTTACAAAAACATTTGCATACACAAACCACACAATTTTGGCAGAAGCCCTTGAAAAATGGCCTATCGACATCTTCCAGAAATTGCTTCCCCGCATTTACCAGATTGTTGAGGAAATCAACCGCCGCTTCTCTATTGAACTTCGCGCAAAATTCCCCAACGACTATGGCAAGCAAAACCACATGTCAATCATCCATGACGGCAAAGTCTACATGGGCTGGCTTGCAATCCATGCGGCCTTCAGCGTAAACGGCGTTGCTGAGCTCCATACAAAACTTCTCAAAGAACAGGAGTTCAAGGATTGGAATACAATCTACCCACAGAAGTTCAACAACAAGACAAACGGTGTTACTCAAAGACGTTGGCTTCTTTCTAGCAACCCTGAGCTTGCAGACTTTATTACAAAGAGAATTGGGCACGGCTGGGAATCTGACTTGTCAAAGCTCAAGGGCTTGGAAAAATTTGCTGACGATGATGCAAGCTTAAATGAGCTTACAACAATTAAGCTTCACAACAAGCAAAAATTGGCAGACTACTTAAAGCACGCGCAAAATGAATTCCTTGATCCAGAAAGCATTTTTGACACCCAGGTAAAACGCTTGCACGAATACAAGAGACAGCTGCTCAATATATTCCACATCATGTATCTTTACAACAGGATTTTGGAAGACCCAACCTTTAACCCACCAGCTAGAACTTTCATCTTTGGTGCAAAGGCTGCCTCTGGTTACCGCAGGGCAAAGCAGATAATCAAGCTGATAAACACTGTTGCAGAAAGAATTAACAACGACCGTCGCGTTGGCGGAAAACTCCGTGTTGTCTTTGTAGAAAACTACCGTGTTTCTGTTGCAGAAAAAATCATTCCGGCAAGTGATATTTCAGAACAAATTTCAACTGCCGGTTATGAGGCTTCCGGAACTTCAAACATGAAGTTTATGATGAACGGCGCCTTGACACTGGGAACCTTGGACGGTGCTAACATAGAAATCGTTCACGAAGCTGGTGAAAAGAATGCATTTATCTTTGGTCTTAACGCTGACGAAATCATTAAGATTAATCAGGAACACAGCTACAACCCGCAGAAGTACCTTGACCGCAGCCCCGCACTTGCAAAGATTGTTGACCAACTAGTTGACGGCACCTACGACAAGACAGGTTTGCTTTTCAAAGAGCTGCACGATTCAATCGTATACGGTGTAGAAGGACAGAGACCTGACGTTTACTTTATTCTTGCAGACTTTGACTCTTATGTTCAGGCTCAGGAAAAAGTTGCAAAGGCCTATGCAGACAAGCGAGGTTGGGCAAAAATGGCCTTGCTGAACATTGCAAACTCAGGCAAGTTCTCCAGTGACCGCACAATTGAAGACTACGTCCGCGACATCTGGCACTTGAACAAGATTGAAATCAAAGATATAAACAAATAGTTCCCAAAAACTAAAGGCGGACAGGTATGGCAGGAAAAAAACAAATACAAAAATTTATCCACATGATTCTTGCATACCTGTCTGTTGCGGGAATTCTTTTGGGCGTCATTATTCTTTGGAAGAACAACCTTTCTTACGTAAAGGAAAAGACCCGTAAGGCACAAAGCATACAGCCCAAAGACTTCTCAGTGCTTTTCCTCAGCTCCTACAACGGCTTGGACTCTTTGGTAAAGTACGAGGAAGAAGGAATACTGAAAGTGCTTGAAAGTCAGGGCATAAACTGTCTGGCTGAATACATGGACACCAAAAACTATAACGCCACAAGCCACAGGCAGAGTATCTACGAAAACATAAAGTTCAAGATTTCAGAAAAACACTTTGATGCCGTAATCTTAGGCGATGATGCGGCTCTAAGCTTTGCATTGAACACCCAAGAAGAACTTTTTAAGGGACTGCCCCTTGTATTCCTGGGAATAAACAACTTTGATTTAGCAAACCGTGCCATGCAAAAGCCCCTGTTCACAGGCTCCATAGAAAGGGTTCCGCTAGCAGACTGCCTTAACCTAATAAAATTCTTCTTTCCCAAAAGAAAAAAGATATATGTCTTTGCGGACCAGCTGACATCATCTGTGGGGAACCTAGACCAATTTCAGGAAGTTAAAGAAAGTTTTTCTGACCTTGATTTCACGCTGATAGACATGAACTATAAAAGCGAGGCCGAGCTTGCGACATTAATTTCAGAAATCTCATTTGATTCAGCCATAATGGTCATGGGCTACTTTATCAACAACAAGGGCAAGATATACACAGAGGCAGAAATGGGAGCCTTCTTCTATGCCCATTCAAACGCACCGGTCTTTTATGTAGGAGATATGAGAAACAGCAAGGGTATGCTTGCAGGAGCCTACTTTGATCACACTGCGGACGGTGAATATGCAGGAAACACAGTTATAGACATACTGCTTAATAATAAAGATACCTCTGACATTCCTATCAAAACAAATATAAAGGCTGAAAACCTCATTGACTATTCCCTGATGGAAAAATACGGGCTAAAAAAGAACAGGCTGCCAAAAGATATACAGATTTTAAACAAGCCCCCATCTTTTTTTAAGGACTTCAACAATGTATTCTTCCCCGCCCTGATTGTCTTTGTTTCCTGCATCGTGTTAGTCACAACACTAATGTTCTATTCTCTTATCCTAAAAAAAAGCCAGGCAACGCTACGCTTTATGGCAACACATGATGTACTTACCAAACTGCCAACTAGGGCTTTGGCCCTTGAGCAGCTGCACATTGTTGTAAATAACAATATTCCCTTTAGCATAATACTTTTTGACATAGACGATTTTCAGCAAATAAACGATTATTATTCGCCAGAGTTTGCGGACGAAATATTAATAGAACTTTCCACCAGACTTTCAAGACTGAAGGCAGACATAAAACTAGACATCTTCCGCTTTGGTGGGGATGAATTCCTGCTTATTCTCTACGGAATAAATTTGAATAAGTCAGAGCCAAAAATGTATTACTTACGGCACGCCCTGTCTTCCCCCTTCATGTACAACGGGACCCCTATTTTCTTAAAGGCAAGCGTGGGAGTTGTAACTTCAGCAGAAGCATTTGATTCAGCAGAAAAATACGTTGTCGCGGCAGGAATTGCAAAGTCCGAGGCAAAACATGGCGGAAAAAACATATCTGTTTTTTATAATTCCGCCATGGGAGAAATCATAAAAAACAGACATAAGGTCCGCACTGAAATTGAAAAGGCCTGCAAAGAAAATCTCTTTAAGGTTGTGTTTCAACCCCAAATTGAACTTACAACAAAAGAGGTCTTTGGCTTTGAAGCCCTTATCAGGTTGCAGAATGAAAAATATCCTCCGGGAGAATTTATTTCTGTTGCGGAAGAAAGCGGCCTTATGCCAAAGGTAGGAAGAATTCTTACTGAAAAAGTCATAAACACCATTGTTGAATGGAGAAACAATGGGGTGGAGCTAAAAAAAATTTCTATCAATTACTCAGCTGCCCAGATGAAAGACAAGGAATACATTCCATTTCTAAAAGCTCTTCTTGCAAAAAATGCAATCGACCCAAAATACATCTGCATAGAGATTACAGAAAGTATGCTATTCCGCGACAGGGCATTAGCAAAAAATATTTTTGATGAGTTTTCAAGCATGGGGCTTCGCATAGCCCTGGACGACTTTGGAACAGGCTATTCATCATTCAGCTACCTAACATATATTCCTGCAACCTTCGTAAAACTAGACAAGTCTTTGGTAGACACCTACCTAAAGCAAGAAAAATACCATGTAGTAGAAAACCTTATCAACTTTGTGCACGGCCTGAATATGAAGGTTATAATTGAAGGTATTGAAGAAAAATGGCAAGCTGATAAAATAGTAGAATATAAGGGGGACTACATACAGGGCTATTATTATAGTCGCCCACTGGAATCAAAAGATGCACAGAATTTTAAACTTAACATTTAGCGCTATTTTTTTACTTACATTTTTTTCTGTCTCTTGCAAAAAAGAAGCCATTCCCACTAGGACAGAAGCTGTTCTTGGCACGATCTGCTCAGTAAACGCCTATGAAGATGCAAGCGAAGACCTTTACAATGAGCTTTTTGACCGGCTGCATAAAATAGAAAACCGTTTTAGCCCAAACATAGCAGAAAGCGACATAAGCAGGGTCAATATGGCAGCAGGAGAAAAATCAGTTGCAGTCCATGAGGATGTGTTTTATGTGCTACAGGCAGCTGTGCGTTTTGCAGAACTTTCTAACGGAAGCTTTGACCCAACTATAGGCCCCCTGGTAAAACTTTGGGGCATAAACACAAGCAACCCAAAAGTTCCAAATGAAAAAGAAATAGAAGAAGCAAAGGCCCTTGTAAACTACAAGAACCTAGAGCTTATAAGGGGAAAAGACGGAACTAGCAGCAGGGTCCTGCTAAAAAAAAGCGGGATGGCCTTAGACTTAGGAGGAATTGCTAAAGGCTATGCCGCTGATGAGTTGGCACGAATACTTGGAGAGCATAAAGTAAAAAAAGCAATCATAAACTTAGGTGGAAATATCCTTGCCTATGGTAGCAAAGAAGATGCTGACTGGGAAATTGGGATAAAGAACCCCATGAACCTAGAAGGCGGAGTAGCTTTATCTGTAAGTTTTAAGGCTGACAATTCAGTTGTTACCAGTGGGCTTTACGAGCGGTACTTTATAGAAGAAGGAATTCTTTACCACCATATACTTGATCCAAGAAGCGGGAAACCTGCTAGGTCCGGCGTGCTCTCTTCAACCATAATCTCTCCCTCTTCAATGCAAGCAGATGCCCTTAGCACTATTGCCTTTCTTTTAGGAGCCGACGCCTACATGGAATTGAATGCAGCCCCTGCCGTTTTTATAAATAGTGACACAAGCATTATCGCATCTTCATCCCTTAGGGGACACCTAAAGCCCCAAGCAGATGAATTCAGTAAAATTGAATTTAAATAAAGTGCTTCAGTTCTTTTGGCTGATACATGCCAGTTTTTACCGCAACAATATAGCTTGCAAACATAGCAGTTATTGCATTAAAGCCAGCCGCAAAGGAAGTAAGGATTGGGGCTACTTCTTTTAACAAAAGGTAGCTTGGCTCAAGTCCCCGTCCGTAAAGGGAGCACATAACGGTAATAGCTATAAAAGCCCCGCCTGAACTTAGGGAACCAAGCGCAAAAGAAAGCAAAAAGGACAAAAGGGCTATCCACAAAACAACAAAAGCATTTATTGGTAGCGGAGAATAAGAACGCAAAATTATAACAAAAGAAAATGCCATTACCAAAGCATCCCCTCCCCTGGCAAAAATTGAAAACAGGGGGAAAGTTACAGAATTAATCCGCCGTTTTATTCCCAAACTATCTTTACCGTGCCGCATATTTACTTGCAAAGAAAGGTTTGCATCCCCGCTAAAAAAGGCAACTAAGAAGGGGCAGAGGCTTGCATACAAAACCCTATAGGGGTGTGGCTCGTGACAGAAAAAGTGGAGGACTAGGGGATAAGCTACAAAAGCGACTAAACTTAAGTCTACAAGCAGCAAAATAATCATGGGTCTAAAAACAGGACTTGACATTACGGGAACAAATTCCAAGGTCCACTTGCACATTATGGCAATCATACCGATTACAAAAATCTCTGTTACAAAACTCATTACATTGTAGCAAACCCTGCTCATAGAATCAAAAATAGAAAAAGCTGTTTTTGAAGCAGCCCTTTCGCTAGAAGCGCCTGCCCCTGCAAGCCCCGCAAATATAAAACAAGGCAGCAAAAAGGCACCGTTCAGCAAAGCTTCAAATCCGGAATAGGGGAAAAGCTGCAAAAGAAGACCTTGTATGCTAAATTCTGTTAAGGTATTTGTTTTTTCCATTGTAATTGGGATACGGGGCAGATGAACTATCAGCGAAGAAAAAAGCCCTAAGAGCATAAGGGCCAGGGAAGACAAAAGTATAAGACCAAATGTCCAAGAACCTGTTTTAAAGACCATCTTATTTTCGTTCAGCTTAAAACAAGCAGTAGCAACACAAAAGAATAAAAGCGGTAAGAGTGTGAACCGTCCGAAACGAAGGGCAAAGTCAAAGAAAAAATCAACAAGAGCACGAGCCTGTGCGCTTCCTGAAGGAATTATAAAATATGCGGCTACACCTATAGCCATACCAATCAGATATTTTAACCAAAGTCTCATAGCTTTCTATTATACAATTTTTTGCACCCTTTGCAAAGTACAATCCTTGTGGTATACTTACAAGTATGTCTAAAATAATGATCCTTGCAGGAAAAGATGCCCCAGCAGGCACTAAGTTTGCTGACGGACTTGCCGACAGCGGCCGCTTTGTGGCAGTAACTAAGGCTGATAGCGAAAATGACACTGATGCAGGTCAGAGGCAGCAAAAACTTTTGGGAAAAGCATCTGGAGTAGCAGAAATTCCTTGGAACAAGTCTTCGCCCATCTCTGCAAAAACCCTGCTTTTAACAACAGAAAGTATATTTGGTAAGGCAGACGAAGCAGTCCTTTACTTTGATGAAGAATTTTATGCTTCTAAAGCAAACAGCTTAACCATAGAAGAATGTGCAAAAACCGCGGACTCGCTTATACTCTCATTCCAATATTTAGCCCTGGAACTTCTTGCCCGCTTTGAGCACGCATTTTCTAGCAACGGAGAAAAGAAAAGCTTGGTCTTTCTGCTAAAGGACGGCCCTAGCGTAAGTGATGCGGCAAAAATTCCAGGCCTAAGAAGTGGCACTTATGCAATAGCCTCCCCTGTTATAGCAGCCGCTGCCGCTGCATTTGCTGCATTTGCTGAAAATCTTGCAAGCCTTTATAGCGACAGCACCTTTGTAAATATAATTCTTGCCCGTGGTGACAGGAGCTCAGATATAGTCAGCTCAGAACTGCAACTAGCTAAATGGTTATCCGACTACCTTGACTCTGCAGAAAACCACAAAAAAAGCGGGCAGTGGGTAAAAATGGGGGCAAAAATAACACCTCCACCAGCCCCCCAGCAGACATCTGGCTTCAGCTTCTTTGGAAGAAGAAAGGAAAAAAAGCAATGATATTTTTTAGACCAGATCAGGTAAATTTTTATATTGAATGTCTGATAAAGCTTGCCGCAAGCATAGTCTGCGGTTTTGTGCTTGGAATAGAAAGAAAAAGCCGCAACCATGTTGTGGGCATGCGAACCCTCATTTTAATAAGTGTCTCTTCTTGTCTTCTTTCAATAATGTCTTACTACCAGGCTGCAATAAACCCAATAGGGTTGGCCTTTACAGGGGGGGATTCTACCCGTATAAGCGCCGGCGTTGTAAGCGGAATAGGCTTTCTTGGGGGAGGAGCAATACTTAGACAGGGGTTAAACATAAAGGGGCTGACTTCTGCTGCAATAATCTGGGCTTCTTCTTCTTTGGGACTGGCTATAGGGGCAGGAATGTACATACCGGCTGCCGCAGTCCTTATTGTAATAGTTATAGTACTAGTCCTGCTTGAAAAAGTTGAGGAAAAATACTTTCCTGCGGTAAAAATAAAGACCTTGCACTTAGTCTTTGAAGGCGACAGCGTAGATATGGAAAGCCTTAAGAAAACAATAGAAAAAAACGGCTACATAATCATAGACCTGAATATGAGCCGCATAATGGCAAACCACCAACTTATCCTGCACTATACTGTAAAAGCCCCTAGTGAAAATGACTTTACCAAACTCCTGCCTGGTTTACAAAGCATAGGCAAACTAAGCGAGTTTTCCCTTACAGACTAAAGTACTTTTTCTCAAAGTCTGACAGGGGAATGGGTTTTGAAAAATAGTAGCCCTGAAAGATAGCCCCACCAAAGTTCACAAGCATATCAAGTTGTTCTTTCAGCTCAACCCCTTCTGTAATGGTTGGAAGGGAAAGCTTGTGGGCAAGATTGATTATTTCCTCAAGAATAATGCGGGCCTTTTCTTTTTCCTGACTTTTATTCAAAAATGCCATATCAATTTTTATTACGTCCAGGGGCAGATCCTTGAGCATATTCAAAGAGGAATAGCCTGAGCCAAAGTCATCTATTTCTATAACAAAGCCTTCGTTTCTAAGGGCATTTATCGTTTTCAGGCGATTTTCAAGATCAGTCATAACTAAGGTCTCTGTAATTTCCAAATGCAGACTGCTTGTCTCTATTCCGTACTTTTTTACCAACCTGGTAAAGGTTTCGTAGAGGTCTACAAAGTAAAAGTCCTTAGGCGAAATATTAACAGAAATGCTTATATCCTTTATTCCCAAAGCATTCCATTTTGCAAGAATCCTGCAAGCTTCTTCCCACATAAAAACATCTATTGTAGAGATTAAGCCGTTCTTTTCAAAAATAGGAATAAAAGAAATGGGCGGAAGCAGTCCTTTTTCATGGTGAATCCACCTAACAAGAACTTCTGCCCCCTTGAGCTTTCCATTACAGTCTACCTGTGGCTGCAAGAAGGGGACAATCTCTCCATTTTCTATAGCAGAAGAAAGCTGCCCCGCAATAGTCTGCTCCCAAATCTTTTCCTCATGAAGTTTTTCATCGTAGTAAGCCAGTTTTACGCTATAGTCAGACTTTATTTTTGAAATAGCCATAAAGGCCCTGTCTAACATAAAACTTATGGGCATAGAAGTATCTTCCACAAAATAAACCCCAAGATGCACAATCACAGGGTACTGCAAGTCCCGCTCTAGTTTAAAGACCTTGCGGCCTAGTGTAACAAATTTTTCTTCTGAAAACTTTTCCCTAAGGGCAAAAACTGCAAACTTATCATTTCCTAAGCGACAAAAAATTGAAGTTCTATCGGAATAAGTTGTTAAGGCATCTGCCACCTGCTTTAGAAGGAGATTTCCGTCTGCGTTACCATAAATATTGTTTATCAGCTTAAAATCTTTTATGTCAGAGACCATAAGAAAATACTTTCTTTTATCAACTTTTATTCTTTCCTTAACTTTTTCAATAAAATAATCCTTATTGTAAAGTCCGGTCAAGGGGTCATGCGTTGACGCAAAGAGACGATTTTTTATTTCATTTTCTTCAGCGCTAATATCCGTTGCCTTTAAAAAAGAGCCTACAAAGCGTTCCTTTTTATCGTAAAAGCAATAGTATTCATAGCGGAATGTCATCTCCTGCTCTTCCACTAAAACTTTTACTTTTCCGCACAGGCTGTTTCCCCTTGCAAGTATATGCTTGTCCTGGATAAATTCCTTAACCCTATCAGAACAAGAGGCAAGGCTCTGGTCGCCTGTTCCAAAGATCCTCTTGGCGCTTTTATTTGCAAAGATGCACTTCCCGTTTCTGTCATAAAAGAAGTAGGCATCCTGGCTAATGGCTAAAATCTTTAATGTAAGCAGATGAGAGAGAAAAATCGGGCGGTAGTAGAGGGCAAGTATATAAATAAGAAGGCCGCAAACCGCATAGCCTACCATAGCTAAGTCTATGGGGATATTGGCAAATATATAGTAGCTTTCAAAGGCTGCGGTTAAAAGCATAAAAATCAGCAGTATTATAAAGCGTTCTATGTAAATCTTAGGGGTAATCACCAGTTTAATTACCAAAACAGAAAGCATAAGGGTAAAGAAAAGGTAGTTAAAAATCAGGTGGACATAGTGGTAAAATCTGCTTGAAATGGCGTAGTAAACGCTGTCGTCAGGAAGGAAAATTTCTTGGGTAGAAAAAACAAAGCCAAAAATCAAGTTTGAAAAAACTAATACGATATCTATAAGAGTTAAGGCTAGAAGAATTTTTTGTAAAAGTGTTTTTGAAAAAGAAAATGAACAGTAGTCCATTATAAAAGCAAAGAGGGTATAAAAAACAAGGTCAGTTCCCACAAGATACAGGTAATAGCCTGCACTGCTAAGCACAGAAGAGCGAGAGACAATTACAATTATATTTCCACAAAGGGGAAAAAGCAGGGCTACAAGGAAGTAGCACAATTTTTTAGCGATTGCTTGTTTTGAAAAAAAAGCCCTTATGGCACAAAAAGTGAGAACTCCTGCAAAAAAAAGAAGGAGCAGAGTACTAGCATTTCTCATTATACCTCTATTATACAACATTTCTATTGAAACTGCTACAAAAAAATGTCATAATTACAGTATGTCTAAGAGCAAAAGAAATTTAAATGAAGCTGTTGAACAAATAGCTGAAGAAGCAGAAAACTTAGGAAACAAGGCAGCCACAGCCATAAAAGAGGGCCTAAAGATAAAGGAAAGCCTGACCGCAACATTTACAGAACTCCGGTCAAATCCTAGTGAACGGCGGCAAGTTCAAGAAGAACTTACAGCTCTTGTTCAAAGTCAAAAGGACTTTTTTGCTCAAGGGGAGACAGCAGCCCCTGAATGGCGCATAAATCAGCTAAAAAAACTTTACGATTCATTAAAAAGACACGAAGAAGATATTTACACAGCATTGCATGACGACTTACTAAAGTCGCCCTTTGAATCTTATACGTCAGAAATAGGACTTATTTTTTCCGAAATCACGAACCAAATCAAGCACTTAAAAAAGTGGAGCAAGCCTAAGAAAATTTCACTGGGAATTGTATCTTTTCCTGCAAAAGGCCGCATTTATCCACAGCCTAGGGGCACTGTGCTTATAATGTCTCCCTGGAACTACCCCATTCAACTTAGCCTATGCCCCCTTATAGCAGCCATTGCAGCTGGTAACACGGTAGTTTTAAAAACATCTGAATACTCAACTGCTTCAACAAGAGTTCTCTCTCAGATTTTAAGCGACAGTTTTGACCCGAACTTTGTTGCTTTGGTAGAAGGTGGCTATCAGCAAAATCAAGCCCTGCTTCACATTCAGTTTGACTTTATTTTCTTTACAGGAAGCCAGAATGTGGGTAAAATCGTCATGGAAAGCGCTGCAAAATTCCTGACCCCAGTCTGCCTTGAACTTGGCGGGAAAAGCCCCTGTATAATAGAAGCAGATGCAAATATAAAGTTAGCCGCCCGCCGCATCGTTTGGGGGAAACTATTAAATGCAGGGCAAACGTGCGTTGCCCCTGACTACTTTTTAGTGTCTTCTTCCATAAAGGAGCCACTGCTTGTCGCAATTCAGGAGGAAATCAAAAAGCAATACGGAGAAAATCCCCTTGAAAATGAAGATTTCCCCAAAATAATCAACAAGAAGCACTTTAACCGCCTGATTGCTATGGCTCCTGAAGCAGTGAACAATGTTGAGTCAAATAAGATTGCCCCCACGATTATTGACCTAGGAAATCTTGGAAGCGAAAAGGTTAACCGCCATCCTTCTATGAAAGAAGAGATTTTTGGCCCCCTCTTCCCGATAATCTCCTACGAAAACATTGACGAAGCCTTAAATTTTATAAGAAGCAAGCAATGCCCCCTGGCCCTCTACATATTTACAGAAAACAAGGATACAGCCTCAAAAGTCATAAATTCTGTAAAATACGGCGGTGGTTGCGTAAACGACGTAGTTATGCACTTAGTTTCCCACAACCTTCCCTTTGGCGGTTGCGGAGAAAGTGGCATGGGGTCTTACCACGGCAAGGCAGGATTTGACACCTTTACCCACTACAAGAGCGTTTTAGTCCAAAAGGCAAAGTTTGATACCAATGTACGCTTCGCTCCCCATGAAAACAAACTTAAATTGATAAAGATGTTCTTAAAATAAGGGTTATTTTAAAAGTGTCAAACCCCATCAATGTCATTCCGAATTCGTTTCGGAATCTATACATCTTTGCTGTATAAGCCCCTATAGCTTAAAAGTGTGCTTTTGTATATAATACTCTGCATGACTAGCACTACACACAAAGAAGTGTCTGAAGACACACTTGAAAAACTTTTACTGCTTTCAAGGCTTTCCCCTGAAAGCACAGATATGGATACCTTAAAAAAGCAGGTTGACGAGATTGTAGGTTACTTTGATATTCTTTCAAAATACGACGACAGCGAAAACCCCTATGACGCTTACCCTTCTACAGACGCAGAAAAACTCCGCGAAGACACGATTGTTCAGGGGCTTGAAATGTCTGACGTTAAAAAAATCAATGCAGAACACTTTATGGACGGCTACTTCCAAGTTCCAAAGGTCTTAGGAGAAGGCGCCTAATAACAATTCTTTTTCAGAAATTACCCTAAGGATTTATTATGAATACAATAAACGAAACTGTTGCAGCCCTAAAATCCGGCGCAACAAGTTCTACGGCATTAGTAAAAAAATCCGTAGACACTTTTAATGCAGATCAAAAATCAGCTCTGCCCCTAAATGCTTTTATTGAACTATACGAGTCAGCACTAAAGGCTGCAGCAGAGGCAGACAAAGAGATTCAGGCAGCCCGCGAAGACGGCAGCATAGATGCGCTCTATGAAAAAAAGCCCCTTCTAGGCATTCCCTTTGCAAACAAGGACAATATTTCAGTTCGCGGAGAACACCTAACATGTTCTTCTAAACTTTTGCAGGGTTATGTTGCCCCCTACGATGCCACTGTTATTGCCCGATTGAAGAAAGCTGGTGCAATTCCACTTGGGAGGTGCAATCAGGACGAATTTGCAATGGGTTCTTCTACAGAATATTCAAGTTACGGTCCAACCCGTAACCCCATCAACCGCGACTATGTTTCAGGCGGTTCTTCAGGAGGGTCCACGGCAGCAGTTGCAGCTAACCAGGCTCTTTTTGCGCTAGGAACAGAGACAGGTGGCTCTGTCCGCTTACCGGCAAGTTACTGCGGAATTTACGGCCTTAAGCCAACATACGGTGTTCTTAGCCGCTGGGGTGTAGTAGCATACGGTTCTTCTTTAGACCAGGTGGGAATACTGGGCCATACCCCCCAGGACATAGCTACCCCCTTAAAAGTAATGGCCGGCCTAGACTTTTACGATGATACATCAGCTGATCTTCCACAAAGTGACAGTCTTGCGCAATTAAAGGGGCTTTCTGATTCTGAACTAGCAAGCCTTAAAATTGCAATTCCCAAGCAGTTTTTGGAAAGCAAGGGGCTTGATCCTGATGTAGGCAAGGTCTTTGAAGAAACAAGGGCCTGGTTTGAATCTAAGGGGGCAAAGATTGAAACTGTTGACCTGCCAATTTTGGACGCTTCTATTGCAAGTTACTACGTCATAGCCTTAAGCGAGGCAGCCAGTAACTTAAGCCGCTTCGACGGAATCCGCTATGGTGCCCGTGTTGACAATGAAAAGGGCTACGATCAGCTTTATATAGATACCCGCAGTACAGGTTTTGGTCCTGAGGTAAAACGAAGGATTATAATCGGAAACTATGTCTTAAGCGAACAGTTCTCAGGCTCCACCTACAAAAAGGGCATGTCTGTTAGGGCAAGAATACAAAGGGAAATCGCAAAGCTCTTTGAAAGCTACGACCTAATCCTCTGCCCCACCTGCCCCACCCCAAGCTTTAAGCTCGGACAAAAAGTAGATGACCCACTTTCTATGTATTTAAGCGATCTCTTTACTGTATTTGTAAACCTTTCTCGTATTCCAAGTATCTCTGTTCCTTGCGGACATACAAAGGGTCAGGGAGTAGAAGCAGGAATTACAGTTGGAGGCGACGGTCCCTTTGCAAAAGCCGCCATTACAGGAAAAAGCGATTCCATGCCAGTGGGCATTCAGTTTGCAGGCCCAATGTTCAGCGAAGCAAAACTTTTGCGCATAGCACAAAACTGGGAAGATGACCACAAAGGTTGCGGTAGCCCCATCAAGAGTGAGTAGGAAGCTGGAGGAATTCTATGATTGACAAATACGAGATAGTAATAGGCTGCGAAATCCACACACAGCTTTTAACAAAAACTAAGGCATTCTGTGCTTGCGAAAACCGCTACGGAGGAATGCCGAACACCCGCGTCTGCCCTGTATGCCTTGGTCTGCCAGGAGCAATGCCCCGCATTTCAAAGGGCTACGTGGAACTTGGAGCTGTAGCTGGCATGGCCCTTAACTGCAACATTGCCCGCTTTACCAAATTTGACCGCAAGCACTACTTCTACCCAGACTTAACAAAAGGATACCAGATTACACAATACGATATTCCCCTTTGCACAGACGGTCACGTAGACCTGCCGATGGCAAAACTGCCAGAAGATCAAAGAAAGGGGGGTAAGAATTTCCGTCCGCTAAACTTCATTGGTAAAGACTGCATCTTAGAAGACGGAAAGTACCGCCGTGTCCGCATAGAGCGCATTCACCTAGAGGAAGACGTAGGTAAGTCTTTACACTTACCTGGAAAACATTCCTACATAGACTACAACAGGTCTGGCACTCCCCTGATTGAAATTGTTACAAAGCCAGATATGTCTAGCCCTGAAGAGGCAGCCCTTTTCATGGAAACCGTACAAGAAATTCTTAGGTACATGAAGGTAACTAACGGAAACCTTGAAGAAGGTAACATGAGATGCGATGCCAACATAAACTTGAATGTATGGGAAGACGGCAAGCTCTACCACACACCAATCAGCGAAATTAAAAACCTTAACTCCTTCCGTTCTATAAAAGAAGCCTGCCACTACGAGGCTTTAAGGCAGCTAAAGGAATTTAAGGAAGACAGGCAGGAATTCAACCCTGGCTTTAAGGTGACAATGGGTTGGGACGAGGAAAAGGGCCAAACAGTTGTTCAGCGTACCAAAAACTCCTTTGTTGACTACCGCTTTGTCGTTGAGCCTGATATTAAGCCTTTTAGTGTAGGAGATGATTTACTTGCAAGGGCAAAGTCCCGCGTAGGTGAATTACCAGAGGCAAAACGTGTAAGGCTACAAAAGGAATATGGCTTAAGCGACTTTGACGTTGAAACATTAACTAGCACCCGAGATCTTGCAGAATGGTTTGAAAAGGCAGCTAACGGAGCAAAAGACGTAAAAAAGGTTGCCAACTGGATTTTAGCAGAATTACTTTCTGTCTTAAACGCAAACAAACAGACCATAAATGATGTTTCCATAAAGCCAGAGCACATAACAGAACTTGTCAACATCATTGCTGAAGGAAAAATTTCTGGAGCTCAAGGAAAGACTGTATTCGCCAAAATGCTTGAAACAAGGGATATGCCTTCTAAGATTGTAAAAGATTTGGGAATGGAAGTTGTTTCAGATGAAGGAGCTATAGAAGCTGTGGTTGATAAAGTTCTTGCAGCAAACCCAAAAGCAGTCGCTGACTTTAAGAACGGAAAGACAAATGCAGTAGGCTTCCTTGTTGGTATGGTTATGAAAGAATCTAAGGGTAAGGCCAACCCAAAAATGGCAGCAGGACTTGTAAGCAAAAAACTTGCAAGTATGTAATCGTAAAAACAAAAAAAAAGGGGCAAAATGCCCCTTTTTTTTTACTTTTTTAAAAAAGCGTATATATTATCATAGGAAACCCTCTTTCTGTCAATAGAAAAAGCAAAAATTTGCAAAAAATTTTAATTTTTTTGGAAATTTTTCCCTTCTAAAAAGCTATATTAATATGCGAACTGACAAAAAAAACTAAACGAAGGAGTGAAAACTATGGTCAACTATAATCCTTTTTACGCTGTTTCAATCAAACCTCAAAGCAGGGAAGCTGAATTACAGCTTGTCCTTCAGATGAAAAATGGTAACGATAGCGCACGGGAAACTCTGATTCTTTCCAACATTCGTTTCGCCATATCAGAGGCCCGTAAGTATTTAGGACACGGACTATCATGGGAAGACTTGTGTTCAGAAGCTATAGCGGGGCTCATAAAAGCAGTTGACCACTTTGATCCTTCCCGCAACGCAAGGCTTATAACATGCGCGGTCCAATGGATTAGGAATGAAATCCTCCTTTCCATCAACAAGTGTGGCTACACACAACGCTTGAGCAATGAAGATTTCAGAAGCCTCATCAGCCTGAAAAAAGTTCTAAGCCGTTATCAGAATATAGACGATGAAAGTGAAAAAATTTCAAATGCCGCTAAAGAATGTGGCATAAATCAGAAGAAGGCTGATAACCTTTTGCAAAAGTCTAGCCCCTTCACAAGCCTTGATGCAATTGAAGATTTTGCAAATATGTTTTCCGATAACGGCTCTCTTTCCCCTGAAAATAATACCGTAAACGAATGTTTTAAGAAAGACTTCTATAAGGCTTTAAAAAATCTGCCGGAAGTAGAACAAAATATTTTTGTCCTTCACCACGGTATTGCCGGTAACGAAAAACACAGCTTAACTCAACTTGGCGAAAAATACGGTCACACAAAGCAGTGGGCATTTCAAAAAGTACAGTCAGCAAGCAGGGCTCTTGTAAAAGAACTTAACAATTGGATAGCTTAGGATACAGATAAAAGGGAGAAAAAGAAATGATTAGAAGCAGAAACCGCAGAAGATACGCACTACTTAGCAGACACAGCATTGCAACAGAAAAAAACAATATGACTATGACAGATTGTTATGCCGCTGCATATTACTTGTATTGCATTGCAGAAATTACAAATAATGATGAAGAATACACGAGTCCTCATGTTGATTTAATCAGGCTGTTCATGAAATTAAGCGAGCGCATGAACAAAACGGAGGAGCTTTCTGATTTGCTGGAGCAGAACATAAAGCAGGCAGAAAAAGACGAGCAGCTTATTCAAATAGACGGCGCTGATTCTTCTAAGGGGATGGACATGCTTTGCTTTGAAGGCTCTTCAATTCCCTATACCTACCATCAGGATAAAGAAGTAGACAGGGAACTAGAATCCACTTCCCTAAAGGTCAACATGATTACAATAAACCTCTACCGCTGCATACTTACTTTTGCCCCGTCTTTCAATTTTTTCTCCCGTCTTATAGCAAATGTTCTTCTTAGAAAAAAGGGCGACGCTTCTTTTTCCTTGCTTAGCAAAATTCCCAGCCACATACAAAAGGCCCTTTTAAACAATAACAACGTTGATTTTATAAGCAAGGCCTTAGAGCTTAAAGAAGAAGAAGCCCTCTTTCTTGAGCATTCATACAGATGCACAAAAATATCGCTTCTGGAATCAATCTTTGATCTCTTCACCCTGGAAACAAAGAATTTAGTACTGACTAAAATTCTTGGAATTTCTGACAGGGAGTATTCTGCAATAATAAGAGGCAATGCAGCACTGAGGACTTTTGGTCTAATTGATGAAGATGCAAACCTTGTCCCTGATACAATTGACTGCATTGCAAGCAGAAACATAGATGTCTTTTTTGAGGATCTGGTAAAAGAAGCTGACTACAAGCAGTCATATAATCTTGAAAGCTTTAACGTAAACAAGAACACATCAAACATCATGCACCGTATGCTTTCCGGCACAGAAAATATTTCTCTCCTTCTTTACGGTAAACCTGGTAGCGGGAAAACTGAATTCGCAAAAGCCCTTGCAGTCTCTTCAGGCTTAAGGCCTCTCATTTTTAAGAATGAGGCGGAGCTTGATCGCTCAGCAAAAAATGCTGCTGGCGACAATGTTATCTGCCGCCTGAACCTGTTGCTTTCAATTAACCAGCCAGGAAGGGTTTTGATTGTGGACGAAGCGGACTCCATCTTGCGCACAAAGGACCAGTCCTTTTTTGGTCTGATTGCCCCTTCTAAAACAAAGGGCACAGTCAACAAGATGTTGGAAAAAAGCAAAAACAAAATAATTTGGATTGTAAACTTCACAAGCCAAATTGATGATTCAACCCTTCGCCGTTTTAACTTTTCCTATAAATTTGACGCTATGTCAAAGGAACAGTTACGGGCAATTACCTGCAGTAAAATTTTACCTTTAAATCTTCCGCAGCCAGCAAAGTCAGAAATACTTTCGCTTATGGAAAAGTACAGCGTAACAGGGGCCTCTGTTGACAATGTGATAAAAACCGTAAAAAGTTTGGGGGCAACAGATAACAAAGAGCTTATCAGCTGCGTAAAGACAATCCTGAAAGAGAATGAACTTTTAATAAACGGACGGCCCAAGGTACGCAGTTCTGTTACCAAAAAATATGACATTCACGCCTTGAACGCAAACATGGACCCTGAAAAAATTGTTACGATGATAAAAAATGCCCAAAACTTTTATGATGACTCTGGAATCCGTATGCTCTTTTATGGAAGAAGCGGGACTGGAAAAACGGAGTTTGCCCGCTTTATTTCAGAACAATTAGG
>CAJOQA010000255.1 GCA_905236465.1 uncultured Treponema sp. | reverse complement strand
GAGGACGCAGCCAAGAAGAAGGCTGATGAAGAAAAAGCAAAACAGAACAAAGCAACTGTTTTGGATGAATTGGATAAGTTCTCAGAGGATTGGACTGCACCTGCACAGGAAGTTCTTGATCCGTATGGATACTTCTACACATCCCCTGAATATGGTCAGTTTGACTTAATAGAAGGAGAGTTTACAAAGAAGTCCGGTTATAACAAGTCTGCATATGGATTTGTCTTTGGTTATTCACAACCTGATGCAAAGGGCTACCTAAAGGATTATATTCGCTTTGAAATTAATACAGATGGTGAGTATGCCTTGTATACTTGGGATGGAAAAAACTATAAGGATCTTGTAGAAGATAATAATAAGGGAACCGCTTATTTCTATGAGGATTCATCCATAAAGTCTGGATATAACACGAAGAATAAGTTGAAAATTCAGGCTGATGATGAAACAAAAACGTATAGTGTCTATATAAATGACAAGTTAATAAAAGACAATATTCCGTATCTAAAAAATGGAACACACGGAGTTATGGGCTTCTTTAGCGTAGGAAAGAAGAATCAGGAAAATATGCCTGATACTCCTGTAGTAGTTTCTTATAAGATTACGGATGCTGTTTTGCATTCAGCTGATTAGTTCTCTTACTATAAGTGCCCTATAATGGGGCACTTTTTTTTGGGGGGATGAGGAAATCAGGAGTATAAAAATAGATGACAGATTTACAGTGGAATGCATTTATTCAGTTTAGAATGTCATATAAAAAACTATGTGATAATTGGAATAACTTATATTCAGAAAGTTTAAAGCCTTTACAGAAGGCTGCTAGCGAAAAGGATACGCCCGTTTATTCTCTTGAAAATGCAGTGGTCTATAATACCGCTTTTGATGCTGTCCAAAAAGAAGATGATATAAAGCTGATACTTGTAGGTGATAATCCTGGGAAAAAAGAACAACTTACTATAAATAGAAAATACCTTGTGGGACAAAGCGGAAAACTTGCGGAAGGATTTTTTTTACGCAATCCAGAGTTGGGGATAGATTTTAGAAAAAATGTATTAATAATGAATAAGACCCCTGTTCATACTGCAAAGACTAAGCATCTTTCTTATCTAAAAAAGAATGGGGAAAAATCTATTCAAGATTTAATAGAAATAAGTCAAAAAGAATGTGCTTGTCTTACAGCCTTGTTGCAGAAAGGAATAGGCTGTCCCCTATGGCTTGTGGGATATGCGGAATTGAAAGATAAGGGCTTGTTTACCCTTTATAGGGACACACTTTTGTCTTCTATGGATAGGGAGAATCTTTTTGTTTATCAGCATTTTTCCATGAATTGTTTTACAAAAGATTTAAAAAAGTGGAAAGAAGAACATAAACAAGATTCCTTGCAGAAATGCCTGCTGAATTTAGGTAAGAAACATAGGGACGAGATTTTTTTATGAATTATTGATTGTTACCTAACTATCGTTAGTTATAATTTGTAAATTTCAGTTTTGTTTCTGTATTTATTCCCCATGCTAACGATTGTTCGTTTGTTCTGTCTTCTGGCTTTTCTATAAAGATTTCATCATAACGGTTAAGGTTAAAGAAACCCATTTCTTTTGCATGGGTATCTTCTTTTTTTGCTGACAGGGGAATGCGTTTGCTTCCATCACAGATAAGGAAACGTACACGGCCACTTTTGTTTAGCATTGCATCACTTGTAACCCTTAGCTGTACCTTATCTGTACTTGTTGAGCTGGTATTTGTAAAGGCGAAGAATGTCATCTTAAATGATATTCTATCAAGCCCTGCTTCTTTTGCTAAACTAGCGACACTTTGCGGTGGATTCCATTTTTGTTCTGCATGGCAAGTGTGATTAGGGTTTTCTAATATGGGGCAGGGGACAGGGGACTGTGTATATGGGCACGGGAAAAGAATAGATACTTTTTCTTGCAGTAGGAAATCCCGTAGTTGGATAAGGGAGCGACTAGTTTTTAATAGAGCTGGCTCTTGTAGAAGGAGCAGGGAGTCGGGGGCTAAGAGGGAAAGGGCATCTTTTGCAAAGAGCCGCTTTAATTCTTCAGCATTTTCATTATCTTTCCATAATTCATTGATGGTATGGCTTGAAATTATTATGTTAAACTTCTCTTTTTCTTTTAGTGGGGAAAGTTTTTGTTTTTCAAAGTTGATAACAGATGTTTCAACCCGTACTTGGGGAAAATCAGCGGTGAATATATTCTTTGCCAAGGCAAGGGCCTTTGGAGAGTAATCAGTAAGAGTGACACTTATTTTTTTTAGGCAGCCAGGCATTGTTTGTTCTAGAAGGGAACAAAGAGCTGTACTTGCAGGGCCTGGACCTGAACCGATGTCTAGTATGCGGATAGCAGGGTGGGGTCCAGTTTTTTTTGCAAAGTATTTTATAGCCGGAAAAAAAGCGTAAGAGGTTTGGGCATAGGATACGGGCCAATAATAAAGCAAGTAGGCTCCTAGTAAGTTTTGCTTTTGCATGTAGCCATCTCCTGCTAAAACCCTTTCTCCTGTAAGTCCTCGTTGTAAAGTTATCAATGATTTTGCAAGAAGTGCGATTTCTTGTTTTGTTAAAGAACCTCCCTTACCCTTTCGCCATATTTTTAGCAGGGTAGGGATGTGCTTTTGGGTGTCGTCTTTAAAAGTCATGCTTAATCTTTTATTTCGTCAGGAAAAATTTTATAAACCGAGCCACAGTTATGGCAGGTTATTTCAATAGCATCCTTCTTTGATTTTATATCATCTAAATCATTTTTAGGAAGGGCTTTTATGTGGTTAAGAAAACTTTCCTTTGTGCAGGGGCAATTCCAAATTACACTTCTATGCAAGGCAATGACTGGCGAAAAAGGTTCAAATAATTGATTTATAAGGTCTTCTGCTGACCTTCCCCTGCTGAACCAGGTTCCAAGCGATGGGGTAGTTTTGTAGACGCTTTCTACTTTTGCAATCAGCTCTTCGTCCTCTTCTTGATTTGCTCCTGTATCTATTTGAGATCCCAATTTCTTTTTCCCGTTATAAGTACCGCCTGTTGAAGGCATAACTTGTAAAAAAATACCACCTGCTCCTATAACCCTTCCTTGCTTATCCATTTGGATTGAAGTTGTTAGAGCTGTCTGTATTTGGTAGGAACGGTTAAAGTAAAAGACCAGGTCATCAGCTATGTTACCAGTTGTGTTGATGGCGGTAGTCTGGGGAAATTTGTCTTGGGGGTGTAATGTTTGTACGGTCATAACGCAACCGTCTCCCAAAAAAGGTTTTAAATCCCAATTTTCAAGTGGCTTATCTATGCTGATGTGGTCTGTTAAAAGGTATCCCCTAACCCAGCCGGAAGAATCAGCTTCTATATTGAAGCCTTTTGCAGGAAAATCTGTTGCATCATAGTGCCAGGTTAAATGTTCTCTGCCTTTCATAATTGCAGGAATGAGAAGGGCTCCGCAAAGAGATGCCTGTCCTAATATATATGTTTCTAGTATTCCAGTTTTGTGTTGAGCTTGCATTTGGTTTACAAAGTGCGTACCCGCAAATATGGCTCCTCGCAGTCTGCCGTGGGCTAGAGTGAAGTGAATCATATCATCTTCTGGAAGGGCCTGTAAATATTCGGAAAGTTCTTTATCTTGGATCTGTGCTGTAATCATGCAATCAGTATACTGATTTTTCACTGGATTTGCAAAGGTTTCCTTTCAATTGTATCTTTTTGCGATTTGTATTTGGGTGTTACGCAGGCTTCAGCATGAAAGACATACTTAGGGCTGTTTAAAAATTAAAAACCATGAAATCTGCAAAAAAATATCCGAGAAGAAATGCGGATACGTCCTTGCCGTAAAGAATAATTCAAACTGGGTAAAAGTTGAAGTCCAGTCAGGGGCAAAAGACAGAGACGGTAAGTCAATAAAAACCGGTACAGTCGGCTGGTGTTACGGCGGCTACCTTGAATAGTCATTTCAAAATATGATAAAAGTGAAAATAAGTCCAACTGAATGTAAAATATCTCGGTGGCAAGACTCTAAAAATAGTGATAAAAACTAACTATCGTTAGTTTGTTTTTAAATTTGAAAATCTAAAAGATTGTAAAGGAAAAAATGGCATTGTATTTTTATGTTTTTTGTGCTAATCTTATGCAATGTATTCCTTTAAGTTGGCATTCAAGAATATAGCATCTAGAAAGAGTTCCCTTGTCATAATTTTTTTTATAGCGTTTGCAATTGCCCTGCTTTTCGTTTCTAACGCTATTTTTGATGGAACAGATAGTGGTGTAAAGAGCACTTTTATAAAAAGTTTCACTGGAGATATAGTAATTAGGCCAAAAGTTGATTTTCCCTTAAGTCTTTTTGGGGATGAAACCCCTTCAACTGGAAAATTTTCTGAAATTCCAACACTTACCCCCTATATTGATGTTTCAGATTATGTTGAGTCTTTGGGTGTTATAGAAGACTGCCTGCCCCAGCTTTCAGGGAGGGCAGCGATTCACATTAAAGGAGAAAAGATAGTTACCCTCTTCTTTGGAGTTCAATCAGATTCATACCTAAAGATGATGTCAAGTATAAAAGTTGTAGAAGGAAAACCCTTTTCAAGTGACGAGAAGGGGCTTATGTTGAATCGTGCCACTATTGAAAACATAAAGGAAGAGACGGGCTGCGAGGTTCACGTTGGGGACAATATACAGATAATCTCCTCTTCAGGTATAGCGTATTCTGTACGTTCTCTTAAATTGACAGGTATTTTTGATTACGGGGTAAAGAACCAGACATTAAATCAGATAGCCCTTATTTCTCCTGATGTATTAAGGGATATGATGGGGATAACTGATTTTTCAGAAGATAATGCTTCCATAGACAGTAGCCATACGGATCTTATAAGTGGAGATGGTTCAATAGATGACCTTTTTTCTGATTCAGGAGATTTTACTTCTGAAGAAGCTGATGACAATGTAAAGGAATTGCTTGATTCAGCTCCTTCTTCAGAAGAAGCAAGTCAGATAAGTTTGGAAAGTACCGCTTGGTCCTTTATAGTATGCAGCTTAAAGCCTGGAGTTAAGGAAAAAAAGGTCCTTGCTGATATGAACAGGCATTTTAAGGAAAAGGGATGGCCTGTACAGGCTGTCAACTGGCGGACTGCTGCAGGAGGAACCGTCTATTTGATTTTCTATATAAGAATAATCTTTAATATAGGGGTAATCCTTGTATTGGCTACTGGATTTATTGTAGTGAACAATACCCTTGTTATTTCTTCTCTTTCTAGGGTTTGTGAAACAGGTACAATGAGGGCTTTAGGGGCTGGTCGCACTTTTGTAATAAGGCAATATTTCTTTGAGACTGCAATTCTTACTGTTTCTGCTGGTATTGTAGGTTGCCTTTTAGGACTTGGCATGAACGAGATTGTTTCTGGCCTGCATATTCATATAAGCAACGACTATTTGGCGCAGATGTTCGGTGGCGAGACTCTTGTTACTGTAATTACTTTAGGAAACCTAGGAAAATGTTTTGGGCTTTCTTTGGTTTTAGCAGTGATAGGCTGTATGTATCCTATACACGTGGCCTTGGATTCAAGCCCTGTAGAGGCAATGAGGGGGCAGATGTGATGTTTTACACTAAGCTAGCGGCAAAAACAATCTTGAATAATAAGAAGCAGTATAGGTCTCTTTTTGCAGTGTGTCTGGTAGGACTTGCGATTATGATGACCGCAATTCTTATTGCTGACGGGATGATTACTGCTGTAAATCAGCGGGCACGGGTTTATTATGGCGGGGACCTGCAGCTACGGGGAGGAAACTATTTATTTAGGAAAGAAAACTATCCTAAAATGATAGAAAAGATGAAGGCAGTGTTGCCTTCTGATATAGAAATATTTTCCCGCTTTGAAACAGGCGGACATGATTGTATGCTTTATTATGAAGGTCAGGGGGTTATTCAAAGGATTGTAAAAGGTGTGGACTTTGAGGAAGAAAAAAATCTCTTTGAAAGCATGACTTTTATTCAGGGGTCTGCAAAAAAAACTGCTGACGGTAATGGAATTATTGTTTCTGAGCAAGTTGCAAATCAACTTTTAGTTCATGTAGGGGATGTTTTAACTTTTCAGGTAGAAGATGATGATGGTTTCATAAATACTGTACCTGTTCTAATCACTGGTATTTTTCAGGATGCAAGTCTTCTTGGTTCCTATACTTCTTATGTTGAAAAAGAGTATTTGTCTTATGCAATGGAAGATGAAGAAGGTCATGTTGACTATATTACGTTTTGCTTTAAGAAAGGAATTCCTAACAACAAGCAGATAGAGAAAGTTCAGTCTGCTTTAGAGGGGCTTTTTCCTATGTGTCCGCTGAATGCAAAATCAGAATGGAAAAAGGTTTCCGATGAGAAATTTGTGCTCTTGACCATGAAAGAAAGGATGGAAGACCTTGAGAAAGTAATAGAAGCTTTGCAGGTTGTAGTTTTGTTAATTGTGCTGATTTTAATGGCTATTATTGCTGTGGGTATTGGAAGTACTTATAAAGTTATTGTTATGAGAAGGATTACTGAAATAGGTATTTACAGGGCCTTAGGGATGAAGAGCAGGGGGGTAAAAATAGTCTTTTTGCAAGAAACTATGCTTTTGCTTTTTTCAGGCTTTATAGGGGGAATTATTTTAAGCCTGATAGGAATTTTTATAATTTCCCGCTTTGATTTTTCTTTTATACCTGCATTTGACCTTTTTTTACAAGATGGAAGGCTTCTTCCCCATTTTGATTTTGTAAAATGTTTT
>CAJOQA010000254.1 GCA_905236465.1 uncultured Treponema sp. | reverse complement strand
TACGCATGAATGTGATTTTACACCTGGTTTGGCTACCCGTTTAAATAGTAAAGGAGCAAAAAATATTCTGCTTTCCTATGAGGAAACAAAAAAATATTTTCCTTCTCTCCAAGCAAAATGTATAGTAACAGGTAATCCTGTAAGACCTATTTTTTATTCTGATAATGCTGCAGCTGGTAAATCTTTTTTGAGTATTCCAGAAGATAATAAAAAATTGGTACTTTTAGTCTTAGGTGGAAGCAGTGGTGCCATGCAGATTAATAACTTAATTGTGGAAAATCTTGCATGGTTAAAAGAGCGTTTTGTATTAGTTCATCAAACAGGTCAGGCTTTCGCAAAACAAAATCCCTTACTTTTACATTCATCAGACTCTTCATATAAGCCCTATGCTTTTATTTATTCAGAAATGCCAGCTGTAATTCAAGCCGCTGACTTAATCATATCGAGGGCTGGTGCAAACTCCCTGTGGGAATGTGCTGTATGCTCAAAAGCTATGTTGCTTGTTCCCCTGTGTGGTTCTGGAACTAGGGGAGATCAGGTGGACAATGCAAAGTATTTTGAATCAAAAGGGGCTGCCTATACCCTTGTTGGGGATGAAGTAAATTCTCAAAGCTTAAAAAATACTTTGGAACTTCTTCTTGACAAACAAAACAGGGATGCTCTTTCAAATTCATGTAAAAAACTATGTGGTTCAACTTTACCTTCAAAAAATATTGCTGATATTGTTCTTAAAGGAATTTTAGGGGAGTCTAGCAAATGCAATTACCAATAATTGATTTGTTCTTTATTTTAGTGATTGCTTTGTGCGCCCTATCTTGTCTTATAAAGGGGTTTGTTGACTCTGTATTTAATAAGGCATCTCCAATTTTGGCTCTTTTAGCCGGTGTTCTTTTTTATAAGTTTTTACTTCCGCTTATTGAGCCGTATATAAAAGTAAAAATTCTTGCAGCTGTTCTTTCTTTTTTATTGATTTTCGTTTTTGTTTTTATTCTTGCAAAAATTATACAGATGATTCTTGGAAATATTTTTGAAGGTCGCATTTTGGGTTCTTTAGACCGAACGTTGGGGTTTATGTTTGGTTTGGTTGAAGGCTTTGCGCTTGTTGCATTAATTTTAATAATAATGGTTACTCAACCTTGGTTTGATGTAAGTAAAGCTTTAGAAGGCAGTCTTTTTTTCTCCTTGCTAAAAGGTCTTATTGCTATTCCTGTAAATACAATCAATGACAGTGTAAAAAATGCTGTTGCTTCTTTTTAAAAGTAGGTAGGATAATATGTTTGACAATCTTTTATATCAAAGTGCATCAGATTTACTAAGTAGTGACATAAAAAAAAATTGTCTTCCTAACTCCATTTTGCTTTCAGGGCCTGCATCTTCGGGTAAGTTGACCTGTGCTTTAGAAATTGCGAGAATACTTTCTTGTGCGAATAAGACCGCCTCTTGGACTTGCACTTGTCCTTCTTGTCTTGAGCACAAGGCTTTGCAGAGCCCTAATGTGCTTATTGTAGGCTCTAGTGACAGAACTTTAGAAATTGCTGCCGCAAAAGCAAACCTTCTTTTTCAAAATGCAAATAATACAAGCCATTTAGAAGCTGCAAGGTATCTTTTTATCCGTTCAGTTCGTAAACTCACCGTTAGGTTTTCTTCTGTCCTGTGGGCGGATGATGATAAACTTTCCAAATTTTCATCCCTTATTGCTGATATTGAGGAATCCCTAGAGGAAGTCTCACCAAATCATCCGTTACCAGATGGAGAAAGCTTAGAAAAAATTTGTTCGCAAATAGAAAAAAACTGCATAAAACTTGAATCTTCTTTTTTATATGATGCAATTCCTGTTGCGCAAATAAGGCATTTTTCATCTTGGGCCAGAGTGATGTCGAATAGCGGACAAAAAGTTGTAATAATAGAAAATGCTGAGCGAATGGCAGATAGCGCAAGGAATGCGCTTCTTAAAATACTAGAAGAGCCGCCGTCAGGTACAACTTTTATTTTGACAACTTCAAGTAGGGGCTCTATTCTACCAACTATTCTTTCCCGTGTCCGCACGTATACTCTTTTTAACAGAAATCCCGAAGAGCAAAAAAATGTAATAAATCGGGTATTCCATTATGATATGATGGTAGGGGAATCTAATGTCCCTAAGAATATAAATGATTTTTTGCAAACGTATCTTCCCATTAAACCTGATTTAATTAAATCCTGTGCAAAGCACTATTTTGAGACTGTTGCTCAAGGTCATGTTCCTGATATTACTTTAATTGCAAAAACTTGTGGCTCTTTTGAACCAAGAGTTTTACTTCAGATTTTTTTCAAAGGGATCATTGACTGCCAACAAAAACTTTTGCTCTCTTCCGCTGGCAGTGAAACATGTGCCCAAGTAATGGATTTACTTAGAAACTCTTATAATAGAATAAGTTTTTTTAACCAGAATCCTATTGCTGCTTTAGAAGAACTTACACGAAATCTAATGAGGATTAATAAGGACAATAATGGAATTTTACAGGAGGCTTTGTTATGAAAGATTTTGTAAAAAAAGTTTCGCAAAAATTGTCTAAACTTTCTCAGGAACAGTTGGAAAACCTGATTGTTTCAATTAATAATGAAAACGATGTGCTTGATTCAATAATGGAAAGTTTATCTTCAGGGCTTGTCATTGTTGATGACGATTACAAGATTATACAAACAAATAAGGCTGCTGAACGACTATTACCTTTTAGAATTAGACCTCTTTCTTCAGATTCAAAAAGTGAAAGCGCTTCCCCTGTTTGGGAACTTTTAGATGACTCTGCCTTGTCCTTTTTCTTGCAGGATTGCTATAATGAAAAAAAGACAAATGTCAGTGAAGATTTTTCATTTGAAAAAGAAGCCGGCGTTCGGTTTGTAACTATTTCTATTTTACCCTTAGTCCAACAAAAACTTATATCAGGCTATATAATTACAGTTGACGATATTACGGAAAAACGTCAGCAAGAAATTCTTTTGCATAGGATGGAAAGCCTAGCGAGTTTAACAAATCTTGCAGCTTCAGTTGCCCATGAAATAAAAAATCCCTTAGGTGCAATAAGTATTCACATTCAGCTTTTGCAAAAGGCTGTAAAAAAGGCTAGGGAAGGAGATTGCCAGCTTCCTAAAAGAAAGTTTATGGAAGATTATCTTGATGTTGTGAATGAAGAAATAGCGAATTTAAACAAAATAGTCGTAGACTTCTTGTTCGCTGTTAGACCTGTTCAAGCTCAGTTAGTTCTGGCGGATCCTGATGCAATCGTAAAAAAAACAAGTACCTTTTTTGCTCCTGAATTTGAGAGCAAAAGTGTAAGGCTCGCCGTTAGTCTTTGCAATTGTAAGCAGCGTTTGATGATTGACGAAAAACTTTTTAGGGAAGCCTTAATCAATATTATCCAAAATGCCCTTGCTGCTATATCGACTAGGTATGAAATAACCGACCGTTCGCTTTCTTACGAAGGGGAACTGATTTTAGAATCCTTTATAAAAAATGAAAAATACATTCTAACAATTGCGGATAACGGTTGTGGTATGGATGAAAAAACGGTTTCCCATATCTTTGAACCATACTACACAACTAAAGCCACAGGAACAGGACTAGGGCTTACAACTGTCTATAAAATAATAAAAGAGTTTCGTGGTGATATAGATGTAAAGTCCGTGCCAGGTCATGGAAGTGTTTTTACAGTAACCCTTCCTCTACCTCAAAAGTCTGTAAAGCTTTTAGCACAGAACCCTTGCTCAAAATCTGAATAAAGGACGGTGTTCTTGTTATGAAATTTACGCTTCTTATTATTGATGATGAAAAAAATATACGGGAAGGGCTTGCTGCAAATTTTGAAATGGAAGATTATAATGTAAAAACCGTTTCAAATGGAAAAGACGGACTTGCCCTCATTGAAAAGGGGGATATAGATCTTGTTATAACAGATTTACGGATGCCAGGAATAAGCGGGGAAGAGGTCCTTGCAAAGGTTACAGCAGAAACGCCTGGTATTCCTGTAATTATTTTAACCGGACACGGTAGTATTGACAGTGCAGTTGATGCTATGCGACATGGTGCCTATGATTTTTTGACTAAACCTTTGAATCTTGATCAGCTTAACATGATTGTAAAGCGGGCTCTAGAGGGAAGGGAAATGAGCCTTCAACATCAGCAACTTAAAAAGAAAATACGGGATGTTGATGCCCTAAACCAAATGATTGGTAAATCTCAAGCACTGCAAAAAGTCAGAGATACTATAAGTAAAGTTGCTTCTAGTAAGGCATCTGTTCTTATAACTGGGGAGTCAGGAGTAGGCAAAGAGCTTGTTGCTAAGGCAATACATAAAATGTCTGCAAGGGCAAATGGTTCTTTTGTTGAGGTTCAACTTTCATCATTGAGCGAAAACGTAATAGAAAGTGAACTCTTTGGTCACGAAAAAGGTGCTTACACAGGTGCAGACCGTATGCAAAAGGGTTGCTTTGAGCGCGCCCATGGTGGAACTATTTTTCTTGATGAAATAGGTGAGATTAATCAAAATATTCAGGTCAAGATTTTACGGGTCCTTCAGGAGCGTAAATTTGAACGGGTAGGTGGCGAACAGACTATAGAAATTGATGTCAGAATAGTTGCCGCAACGAATAGGAACCTTGAAGAAGAAGTAAAAGCTGGTCGCTTTCGAGAAGACTTATACTACAGGCTTAACGTAATCCACATAGAAGTTCCTCCTCTTAGAGAGCGCAAAGATGATATTCCTTTGCTGATAGCATCTTTTTTAAATGAGTTTAATACGGAAAACGCTAAGAATATAAAAGGCCTAGATAGCAGGGCAAAGTCCCTCCTGTATAAGTATAACTGGCCAGGGAATATTAGGGAACTTAGAAATTGCATGGAAAGTGCAGTTGTAATGTGTGCTGGAGATGAAATTACAAGTTCTGATCTTCCTCCATCAGTTTCAAGTTCTTCTACAGGTGAACTTGTTTCTGTTCCGCTTGGAATAACGCTTGATGAGGCTGAAAAAATTCTAATTCAGGAGAATCTAGCCGCAAACCGCAACAATAAGAGTAAAACCGCAGATATATTGGGAATAGGGCGTAAGACTTTGCAAAGAAAGCTTATGGATTGGGGCTTAGTTCAAGAGGAAAAAATAGATGGCAACAATGTATGATCGCCTTGGTGATTTGTTAAGTGAAACTTTAGAAGCTGGTGAAGTAAAGTTTATAAAGGTTGAGGCTAAAAAAGTTGAAGAAGAAACCCAACGTTTGAATGTTGAGGGAAAAGGTAAAAGTCAGGCTGAAAAAAAAGAGGAAGAAAGGCCGAAAAAAAACTCTTCAAAAGCTAAGCCTAAGGCTCATAATGTTTTTATTTACAAAACCATAACACCAGAGTTAGAAAGAGCCTATAGACTTTTAGACATAAGTTTCCAATCTTCTTTAGAGGAAATAAAGAAATCGTACAAAGAAAAACTAAAATACTATCACCCTGATCGGTACGAAGATAATGAAGTCCTGAAAAAAGTTGCAACAGACAAGACTAGGCAAATAGTTGCCGCATATAAAATGATAAATGATTTTTTAGAAAAATAAAAAGCGCGTTTTCAAGAAAGCTTTTTTACATGTTTTAAACTTTTAGTTCTATGCACTTAGATGAAATCACGCGCTGATATATCATCTGTGGTAAACTCGCTCCACAGATCTTCTGCTGATTGCTGTCTAAATAGGCAGCAATCTTTGCATGAAAATTTTAGATGACGGTATTATCTTTTATGTTAACACCGCGCCTGATGACAACAATTCCGTCCGCTACATAGTAGTCTCCGTGATCGCCGTCAGCTTTTGGTTTGCCACCAATGTTGATGCAGCAGTTATTACCTATGTGGGCATTTTTATCAATAATAGTCTTATTGATTTTACAGTTCTTTCCAATACCGATGTTTGGATTTCCCGCCCTAGCATTTTCTGCTTTTTGAGCTGCATTTTCATAATAGTCAGCTCCCATCATAATTACACCGTCTAAGTCACAACCTTCATTTATTATAGAACGTACACCAATTACTGATCGTTGCAACCTTGAATTTGTAATTACACAACCTTCACTAGCCAATGTAGCAGTCATATCCGCATGGTTAATCTTGCTTGGTGGCAGGTTGCGCATGTGTGTATAGACAGGCTTGTCCTCATCGTAGAAATTAAATGAAGGAACTGGCTTTGTTAAATCAAGTGTCGCTTCGTAGAAAGAGCGGATAGTTCCTATGTCTTCCCAATAACCGTTGAAGATATAAGAATTTACCTTCTTTGTCTTTATAGCTTCCGGTATAACTTCTTTACCAAAGTCTGTAAAGGGTTCTCCTTCTTTATTGGTAAGAGAAAGCATTTCTTCCATAGCAGCTGCATTAAAGATGTAGATACCCATAGATGCCAAATATTCAAGGCTTTCTGGAAGGTCTCCTCTAGATTCAGCAGGAATCTTCCATTCGTCTATGTTCATATCTGGAGCAGGTTTTTCCATGAAAGCTGTTATCTTGCTCGTGTCATCAACCTTCATTATACCAAAACCAGAAGCATCAGAGCGGTTTACAGCTTTTGCTGCAATAGTAATATCAGCACCGCTTTCTATATGTTGCTTCATGAATTTCTTAAGATCCATGCGGTA
>CAJOQA010000253.1 GCA_905236465.1 uncultured Treponema sp. | reverse complement strand
GGTTGCTACTGGCACAAGTGTTCCTTTTGCGATGTAACCTTAGACTATGTTTGTGCCTACCAGCCCTGTTCTACAGAAAAAGTGTTTACCAGTCTGTACAGTCAGGCTAAAGAGCATGGCATTTATGGCATCCACTTTGTAGATGAAGCCTTACCCCCTTCTCATACAGCAGCTTTTGCCCGCCTTAATGCAGAGCAGGGCAGCCCTCTTTCCTTTTGGGGCAATGTCCGCTTTGAAAAAGTCTTTACCCGTGACCTTGCTGATTTCCTTTCTTACGGGGGGCTAATCGGGGTGAGTGGTGGCATAGAAATTGCTACAGGCAACGGTTTATCGTCTATAGATAAGGGAACTGACATAAAAAGCATAGTTGCAGCCTGTTGTGCCTTTAAGGAAGCTGGAATTTTAGTCCACGCCTATATGATTTACGGCTGGTGGAACGAAAGCGAACTTGATTTAATGAACTCTATGGAAACTTTGCGGCAGTTGTATCAGGAAGGGCTCTTGGATTCCTCCTTTTGGCACAAATTTACTCTAACCCGCCATTCCCGCCTTTATGCAGAATGGAAAGAAGGTAAGCATCCAGAACTAAAACCCCTAGAAGATGAGGCTGCCGGTATTTTTGCAAAGAACGGCCTGCATTTTAAAGGTGAAGAAAAATCAAAAAAGTTTGGCTCTGGCCTTAATGCAGCCTTAAACGCCTGGATGCACGGAAAGGCCCTAAACAAAAGCGTAAACAAGTGGTTTTCTTTTCCAACTCCCAGCCCCACTGTAGCTAAGGATTTAGTTCAAAAGGCAGTGGAAGCTTACGAAAAAGAACGGAATGCCGCTTTTCTAAGGCCCCTGGATATAGAAAAAGCCTATTGGCTTGCAGGTTACCCCTTGCTTTTAGGGGAAAAGGCAGGAAAAAAACAGGTCTGCTGGACTTATATGCAGGAAGATTTAAGTCTGCTTTTAGATAGTAAAAATTCATCTTATTCAGATTTATTGCTTTCAGGCCTCTGGGGGCTGCGGCCTTCTGCTGCAAAAGAAGAAAGGGAAGCTGCCATAAAAAAAATTACGGCTCTGCAAGAAAAATTAGATCTGACTGTCTTTCGGGGCAAGGGCCTAGTCCAATTTTTTTAGAATTTTTCTAAAATTCCCTAAAGTAAAAAATGCCATCTCCGAAATTCAAAATATAGGGTGGTACACCCCAGGGGGACAGCAAACAAGAAAAAGGGGTTTGTCTGTAACTTAATTTACTCATTTTAGAGGAGATATACTATGGTTATTAATCACAACATGAGTGCTATGTTTGCACAGCGTGAAGGTGGAGTAACAGAAGTTCGCCAGCAGAAGAATATGGAAAAGCTTTCTTCTGGTATGAAGATCAACCGCGCAGGTGATGATGCTTCAGGACTTGCTGTTTCTGAAAAGATGCGCTCACAGATCCGCGGTCTTAACAAGGCTTCTGAAAACGCACAGAATGGTATTTCTTTTATTCAGACAACAGAAGGTTATCTGCAGGAAACAGAAGATATCGTTCAGAGAATCCGTGAACTTGCAGTTCAGTCTTCAAACGGTATCTATACAGATGAAGATCGCATGATGATTCAGGTTGAAGTTAGCCAGCTTATCGCTGAAGTAGACCGCATTGCATCACATGCACAGTTCAATGGCATGAATATGCTTACTGGTCGTTTTGCACGCCCAACTGGCGAGAACAGCGTAACTGCTTCTATGTGGCTCCACATTGGTGCAAACATGGATCAGAGAACACAGGTATTCATTGGTACAATGAGTGCTTCTGCTCTTGGTCTCCGCAATGTTGGAACAGAAGAGATCCTTTCTCTCGAGTCTCCTGATGATGCAAACCGCGCAATCGGAACTCTTGATGAAGCAATCAAGAAGATCAACAAGCAGAGAGCTGACCTTGGCGCATACCAGAACCGCCTTGAAAAGACTGTTGAAGGTCTTGACGTTGCAGCTGAGAACACACAGGCTTCTGAAAGCCGCATCCGCGACACAGATATGGCAGCTCAGATGGTTGAGTTCACAAAGGACAACATCCTTTCTCAGGCCGGTACAGCAATGCTTGCTCAGGCAAACCAGAGCTCACAGGGTGTTCTTTCCCTGCTCCAGTAGGTCTAAACGCCGCGTAGCGTAAAACAACCTTCTTAAAAAAGCCCCTGACTGTTGCCTTGTATCACAGTCAGGGGCTTTTCCATTTGCTATGGCTAGCAATAAGTGTCACCCTGAACTTGACTCAGGGGCTATACATCAAAAAGGGGTACGAAGCAAATCTTTTTCCCCTTTTTATACCTCTTTTTCTAGGATTCTTAATTGCTCAGCTGCAATCTTGTCATTTGGGTCAAGCTCAAGAACAGTCAAAAAGTACTTCCTTGCTTCCTCAGTCTCACCCTTTTTCAGGTACAGGCAGCCCAGGTTGCTTATTATCTTGGTATTATCTCCGTCCATGGTCAAAGCCTGAACCAAGGATTCTTTTGCTCCGTCTAAATCCCCAGTTTCCATCTGGCAGATTGCAAGTTCGTTCAGCGTGTCTGCGTTTTCATCCCCACCTTCACATTCCCTGGCCTTCTCAAAAGCCTGCTTCGCATCGCTAAAGCGACCAAGCCTACGAAGTCCCCAGCCCAACATGAACCAGGCATTCCAGACAGCAGGGTTATCCTGAAGAAAAATCCTGATTTCTTCCAAACCTTTTTCTTCTTCCCCGTCACTGATAAGTTTGTAAGCCTTTGAAAAGTGGTCATTTTCCAAATTCCGCGCGCTGATTTTGTTTACAAGCTCCTGTGCCCGCTCCAATTTGTAAGTTCCGTTTTCGCCAAGTTCTTCTTCGCTTAAGCCAGAGCTAAGGGCAATGAAACTTTCAAAACAGTTCTTTGCATCGATATAGTCTTTGCGTTTTAAGTAAAAGAAAGCTGCATTAAAAAACGCGTTAGGAATTTCAGGGCTTGCCTCCATTGCATCCTTGTAATAGCTTAGGGCACTTTCGTCATAGGCATCTGCATCGTCAAACAATTTAAGATTTCTGTAAGATTCTGCCTTTTGGTCAAAGAAGAGGGCCATGTTCAAAATTATGTTTTTATCCTCAGGGTCATAGCCATGCAGGGCAAGCCATATCTCTTCTGCTAGATCCCAGTCCTCATTTTTCGTCTTTAGGATTGCAGCCTCGCTAAGCTCTGCCTTTATGTTGGGGCGGGCCTGTTTTATTATGGATCTATAGTATTCTGAATTGGGATTATTCCTATCGTAGGCTAGAACTGTCAAAATGCCGGAAAGAATTTGCTCTGCTGTCAGGTCTTCTAGGCTGAATGTCTGTGAATCGTCTCCTACTTTTTTTTGCACCGGAAGCTGAATTGAAGGGTCAATCTTTATTGCATGGTCTGACAATGCAAAAGATTCCGGCAACTGAATAAAATAAACTGAGTCTAATGGATTGTTGGGGTTCATATTTTCCTTGTTTTATGAGAAGTCATGTTGAGCACTTTTACTCAACATGACTTTCCGATTTTTTTAGATTCCTGTGGCTCTAGCCTGTTCTTCTTCAGACATCTGGCTATTAGCACTTTTATCTGCCTGAGCAATGTCATTTTTTCTAGCTGTTGACAGATAATTATTTATGTGAATTTTGTAAGAAAGACTTATAGACTCCTCGCTGAATTCAACGTTAGCAGAGAAGATATCTTTGCGTCCTTCAACGGGGGTTGCCCCTGTTATCGTACCTTTTAAGTTTATAACCTCATGGGGTTCTTCAAACTCAAGGCTAAATATAATTTCCTTGTTGATAAGGAACTGGGGAAGTCCCTGAAGCAAGACTTTTGCACCAGAAAATGCTAAGTCGCGCAATATGCAGTGACGGGGTACTCCCTGAATCGTAACAACACATTCAGCCTTTGGAAGCCCTAACTTGCGGCAGGAATCCTGGTTTATTATAATCCTATCATCCTTGCGTTTTACTGCGTTTGCGTTTGCATCAAGAAGTCTGCCGATTTTTTCTATAAAGTCATCCGGCGGCTTTTGCGAATACTGAATATTTATAATGGCCAAATCCTTTCCCCCTGCATAGGAAGAAATGGAAGAGACTTTTCCAGAAATCAAGAAGGTCATCATCTGCCCATCATTTTGATAGAAACAGTAGCGAAGGCTGATTGCGGGTGGATTCTTTTGCGCTAACTGCTGAAAAGCTCCTCCGGTTGTGCCTACGATGATCTTGGCCTGTGTAAATGATGTGGAGTTGACAATACAGGGCCACTGGCTCCCGGCGCATTTTATGTAAATTTGTCTTGGATCCAAGGCCAAAGTGTGTATAATTTCTTTGGTAAAGGCTATTTCTGTATTGAGATACTGATCATAGTAATTAGTAATCTGCTGACTGGTTATAACTGCCATACTGTAAATAATAGTTTATAAATGAAAGATTGTAAAGTCTAAAAAGGAAAATTCTAGTAAATTTATGTAGAAGTGCTTAAAGCTGCCCTTATGAGTGCAATGTCACTTCTCCAGAATGTAAAATCCTTACCTTTCCCTTTTCATCCTCAACTTCAAGCCCTGCATCGTCAGTTATTCCTAGTACTTTTGCTAGGTAAGCATCCCTATTGCTACCAATTAGGGGAGTAACCCGTACGCTTTTCCCCGTTAGCATGGACCGCCCCTTGTATTCTTCTATAATATTCTCTTTTGTATCCAGGCTCTTGAAGATTTCTTCTATGCACTGCTGTATAAAAGTTTCCTTGCTTACAGAAGATTCTTCCCCTTCTTCTAGTATCCCGCCAGCTTTTCCTTCAAGTTCAGCTGGAAGATTGTTTTTTAAGCTTATATTAATGCCAATCCCCACAACTGCCGCCTCCACCAGGCCGTTTACGGGGTTTGAAAGGCCTTCCGTAAGAATTCCGCAGATCTTTTTGCCCCTAAGATAAATGTCATTTACCCACTTTATGCCACATTCCCTCTTGTAAAGCTCTTTTATTGCCCTACATACCCCCACAGCACTTGTTATAGTATAGTGCGAAGGCTCTCTTACTCCCCCTTGTGGGATGTATATAAAGGAAAAGTAAACACCACTTTTGGCGGGAGAAAAGAAGGGGCGGCCCATCCTCCCCCTGCCTGCGCTTTGCTCAAAGGCTGCCGCAACACTTTTATGTAGGCTTTTCCCTTTATCTGTCAAAGTCCCATCCGTATTCAGCAGAGATCCTGCCTGGTTAAGGCGCCGCATCAGCTCAGAGTTTGTGCTGTCTATTGTTTGGTACAAAAAGAACTTGTCTTTTTCAAAATAGTCCATTACTTTTTGCCAAGAACCGTAAAGTCTTCAAGACCTGCACAGAAAGCAATTCCGCTTCCTGCCTGCTGTAGGCAACCCAGGTTTTTAATTGAATCTATTACCGCAGCCTTTTTTGCATCAGGAACAACTATTAGAAGCATTTCTTTTTCCGGCACAATATGAACCCCAAAGAACTTTTCATCATCCTCCCTGGCCGTTCCCCGTGCGTTTATTACCGTGCCACCCCCAGCTCCTGCCTTACGGGCCGCCGCCATTGCATCATCTGCATATCCTTTATTTAAAATAACTGAAATAAGAGTGTTCTCGTGTGTTTCTGCCATTGTGCAGTCTCCTCCGCTTATATTGCCTGAGCGTAAAAATGTATCGGCATCTAGTGTGCAAAGAATGCCGAAGTTCTGTCTTTGGGAACTTGCAGCTCCTATGATGGCCTGTGTAATTTGTTCTTTTTTAGTTTCTTCCAAAAGAATTAAGACTATTTCGACAGTTCTCTCGTCAAGTCCCAAGGCTGAAAGCAAGCCCTTTCCCCCACATTTTCTGCCGAGGAGTACTGTGCCTCCCCAAGAGCCTGAAGCAGCTGCCGCATTTGAAATCAGTTCTGCCTTGTTATGGGGAACTAAGGAAGCTACCAGTTTGAATTTGCTCATTTTGCCTTATCCTCCAATTTTCTTTTGTTTTTCAGTTTGTAGATTATTCCTAAAACTTGTATTGCTATAAGGGGAGTCATTGCGACTAAGGCTATTACCCCAAAGGCATCGGTTGCGGGGTTTCCTCCGCAGGCAGTAGTTGCCCCCAATGTAAAAGACAATATAAAGGTACTTGTCATGGGACCGCTTGCAACCCCACCTGAATCAAAAGCAATTCCTGTAAAAAGGGAAGGGCAGAAGAAGGTCAAAAGCAGGGCTAAGGCATAGCCTGGAATCAATATGTACCAAAGGCTAAACCCGTATAAAACACGCAACATGCTTATTCCAACGGAAAGGGCTACACCAAAGGATAGGCTTACAAGCATTACTTTTCTTTTTATTGTGCCACCAGAAACACTTTCTACTTGTTCCGTTAAAACCCAAACCGCAGGCTCTGCGCAAACAACTACTGCTCCAAAAACAAGCCCCGTAAGGCAAAGCAGCAGTGTCCAAGCAAAACTTCCGCTTGCGGCAAGACTGCCCAGCGTCATGCCTAACTTTTGGCCGGCTGGCATAAAGCCCCCGTTTACCCCTATTAGAAAGATGACTAGGCCAATAAAACTGTAGACTAAACCCTTTATCATACGCCTTACCTGGACTGGTGGCATTTTTAGCAGAAAAAGCTGAAAGGCTACCGCCATTAAAACCAAGGGGAGCAAGGCCATGCTCACTTCTTTTAGGGTTGAAGGTAAAAGTTTGATAAAAATTCCAAGCCCCAGTATTCCGTTGGAAACAATGCTTTCTGTAGCTGTGCCCTCTTCTGGTAGCTGATTGGCAGTGGCTGAATTTCCCTTTAGCGCTAAGATAATGCCATAAAGACAGACAGCAGCAATGGGACCAATGGATGCAATGCCTGTAAGACCAAAAGATGAATCTTCTGAACTTTTGCTTTTTGACCTAACTGTAGCAACACCCACTCCAAGAGCCATAATAAAGGGGACTGTCATTGGACCTGTTGTTGCCCCACCAGCATCAAAGGCAACCCCCTGGAATTCCTTTGGGCTTAAAAATGCTAAGGCAAAAAGAAGAATATATGAGATTATCAGTACCCATTTAAGATGCCAGTTCAAGACTGTGCGTAAAAGGCCTGTCATTACAAAAAGACCTACGCCGCCTGCAATCATAAAAATAAGGGCCCACTTGTTTAGCGCAGGGGAAACGCCCTTTATTTGGTTTGCAAGAACCTGAACGTCAGGCTCGGCAATAGTTACCATAAAACCTATTACAAAGGAAACTGACAAAAGCAGGGGCAGGTTCCTCTTGGCGGTAAGGGCGGCTCCACTTCTTTCTCCTATGGGAAGAATACCTGTGTCAACACCCAATAAGAAGATTGTAAGCCCAAATATGAGCAGGGCCCCACCCAGTAAAAAACAAACGATTGTATTTAACTCCAAAGGGGCAACCGTTATTCCTAAAAGAAGAACAATTGCCATTATGGGAAGAACAGAAGAAAGTGTTTCCTTAAACTTTTGTATAATATTCATACTTCTACTTTACAAGTCCCAAGCGGGTAAAGGGCCAAATCCTAAAGCTTGCCTTGCCAAGAATCTTTTCTCTGCTTACATACTGTGGCTCCATGTTGCTATAGTAAGTTACTGAATACTTGTCCAAAGAGCTAAGTGGAATCAGCTTGTAGTCATAGGAATGCCTCATGTCCAAAGAATTATACCTGTTGTCTCCCATCATAAAGAAGCAGTTGGCCGGTATGTAGTCAGGGCTGCCGTCTTCCTTGTTCTTTGGGAAAACCGGCATGTTTCTTTGGTCAAGGCGGCCTATGTAGGCATTCAGCTTCTGAATCTTCAAAAGCCCCTCCTGTATTTCCTTGTCCTCAGACCAGGCTACAGTTGGCACCTCATTGTGGATTAATGTTGCTAAGCGGACAATCATTTTTCCGGCCTCCAGTTTTACCATCACATTCAGCCTGAAATTTGCATCCGCATACATGTCTGTTTGAGCAAAAGAACTTTCGCTTGCTTTTGAAATCCAGTCGGTCATAAAGAGGGTGAACCACTGATGACCTGCTGGGGTCTTAAGCAAAAGGATGGCGTTGTCGCTTATGTTCCTGAAAAAGTTGTACTCAAACAGTGCATTGGAATCATAAATGCTTTCGAGCGCACTTACATCACCGCTTTCCTGATTGCTGTAAGATTTAAAAGTTTCCGCAAGTTTTTTACATTCATCGGCTGCCATTTCTAAGTCAAGATTTCGCCTTTCTTCTTCAAGTTCAAGAACAACATCATAGTCCTCTTGTGACAAGGGAAAAAGCTGTACCTTTTTCTTTTCTGCAGCTGACAAGGAATTTAAGTTCCACATAGCTTTTTCATCGTAGACTTTCTCAAAAGTTTCTGAATCTTTTGTCCGGGCGTACAGATTGCCGTCTAGCATCACAAGTTGTTCTCCGCTCTGACCGGTAATTCTTTTTACAAGGGGGTCTGCCTTTTGTTCCCCGTTTTCGTCCCTATCCAAAATAACGTGGTTCAGCGTTATCATTGAGATGTAGTCAGAAAGAATTTTCTGAACTTCACTTGCATGATCTGTTTTATAGTGGGGGTTACGCAGTACTATTACGTCTCCCCTTTTGTATCTATTTATGCAGGGAAGCCCTACTTTGCTTAAGGGAAAATGTGGACCTGCTGCTGTCTTTAAGACAAAAACCCTGTCCTTTACTAAAAAGGTGGGGACCATGGACTCTGAAGGTATTACGTAAAGTTGAAATAAAAAAATGTTTAGTATAAAGACTGCAAATAAACAGTAAACAATTGCATCTACCCATTCTAGAATTTGTATTCCTGCATAAGCAAGACCCTTGTATTTTTTTTGCTTTACATTTGCTAAGTCTTGCCATTCTTCTTTTAGCGTGCTTAGTTTTTTTGCATTTAAAAACCTGTAGACTATAATAGAAGAAATAACTGTCAGCGCAAGCCACAAAAGGGCACAGAGCAAATCTAAGACATAAGGCATTTCGCTTTTGCCGGCCCTTTGTATTATAAAAGCTAACATCATTACAAGGGGTTCGTATTCATAGCACTTACGAATTGCTGTAAGAGCCTTTACCTGCCCCTTTTTGAGAAGTACCAGTATGCCAAGATAAGAGGTCAGGGCTACAGCAAGCAGCGCAAGGGGAAAGGCTAAAAGCGAGATGTCAGCATGAAAAGAAATGCTTAGCAGGGCATACAGGGCAGAGACAAGGGCATTCGCATAAATCAGTCTAGTCAAACTTTTCATTTTTTCCTGCACTTTCCTTACGCATTAAAGGAATCTAAAGAAGAAAAATCTATAGTGGCAAAATAGTCGTCCAAAGTCTCTCTTCTTCTTATCTGCATAATGGAACCATCGGTACGTAAAAGAAGTTCACCGCAACGGAGCTTGCCGTTGTAGTTGTATCCCATGCTTCTTCCGTGCGCGCCTGCATCGTGTATTATCAAAAGGTCCCCCGTATTGACTTCAGGCATTTCCCTTTGCACCGCAAACTTGTCGCAGTTCTCGCACAGGCTACCGGTGACATCGTATACGTGGTCTTTTGGGGCATTTTCCTTACCGCTAACTGTTACTTCGTGGTAGGCCCCATACATACCTGGCCTCATCAAATCTGCCATACTTGCATCGCAGCCTATGTAGTCCCTGTAGATGTGTTTTTGATGTATAGCTCTTGTAACAAGCCAACCGTAAGGACCTGTAATAGGACGCCCACATTCAAAACAGATTGCTAAGGGGTCAAGACCCGCTGGAACAATCTTTTGGTCGTAGAGCTCCCGTATTTTTTTTGCGACATATTCAAGGTCAACTTTTTTTTGCCCAGGTTTATAAGGAATTCCAACCCCGCCACCTAAGTCTACAAATTCAATGTTTACTCCACATTCTTTTTGCACTTCAAGCACTAAGTCAAATACGATGTTTGCTGTGTCAACAAAAAAATCAGGATTAAGCTCGTTGGAAGCTACCATTGTATGCAGGCCGAAGTGCTTGACCCCGTATGACTTACAGATTTTATAGCCTTCAATCATCTGTTCCCGTGTAAGACCGTACTTAGCTTCTTCCGGCTTACCGATAATTGCGTTCCCCCCCTCTTTGAGTGGACCTGGGTTGTAGCGGAAGCAGATAGTGTCAGGAAGGCTGCCCCCAAGGGCCTTTCGTGCAAACTCTATGTGGCTTATGTCATCAAAGTTTATGATATTGCCGTTTTTTGCTGCGTATACGAATTCTTGGGCGGGGGTGTCATTGCTGGTGAACATTACATACTTGCCGTCCATTCCGGATTTTTCGCTAAGAATAAGTTCTGCAAGGCTTGAGCAGTCTCCGCCACACCCTTCTTTTTGTAAGATTTTTAAGATGTAAGGGTTTGGGCAGGCCTTTACGGCATAATATTCCCTGAATTTGGGGAATATGGAGAAGGCTTTTGTAAAATAGCGGATATTGTCAACAATTCCCTTCTCATCATAAAGATAGAAGGGGGTAGGGTATTTTTTTGTCAGCTCTTCAAGCTGTTCATGGCTTAATGGAAAAGTATTCATGCTCTGATTATGCCACTATTACTGAATTATTACAAGGTAGCCTCGAAAAACTTCAGTTTTTTTATAGTTGAAAAATAATTGAACTTGCATTAAACTAAGCGGAGTAGGGGGATCCATGCGAATTAGATCAAAGCTTATCCTAAGTAATATCATTGTTGTTGCATTTTCAGTTTTGGTCGTTTCACTTCCAGTTTTATTTTTGCAGACCCGAGAGCTTAAGTCGAATATTGAACAGTCGGCAATACAGAATATGGCTATTGCCTCTAGCGATATTTCTGCGTTCCTAAAAAAATCAAAGGTCATTATAAATGATATGGCTTCTTACCTGCAAGCCAATGCAGTCGCAGAAATTGCAGAAAATATCAATAGCCTGGAAAACATGATCAGCCGCCAGTCAGAAGGTGTAAGTCAGGCAAGTGCCGCTGTTGAAGAGATGGTGGGTAATATAAGCGCAGTAAATCACAATGTTGAGATTATGACTGAATCTTTTGAAAAGCTTGAAACAAATGCCCGTATAGGAATTGAAAAGCAAAAGTCAGTTGCCCAACAGGTTAATGAAGTTGCAGAGCAGTCAAAGACCTTGCAAGAAGCAAACAAGGCAATAGCAAGCGTTGCAAGCCAAACAAACCTGTTGGCAATGAATGCGGCTATGAAAGAACAGCAGGAAGGTTCCAAGCAGATTGTGGAATCTTTAAAAATCATGAATGATAATACTACAGAGGTTCGCACAGCTTCTCACGAAATGGCTGAGGGAAACCGTCTCATACTTGACGAAGTCCACAATTTGCAGGATACAACCTTAGTAATCAAGCAGAGCATGAAGGAAATGTCAATTGGGGCAAGGGAAATGAACGGGACCAGTAGCGCGCTTTCTGAAATTTCAAGTAAAGTAAGGGATTCCATTAAAATTATTGGCAGTGAGATTGACCAATTTAAAGTCTAAGATAAAAGGAGAATTTTTCGTATGACAAAAAAAATTATTTTTATAGGTTTATTTGTTTCCCTAATCTCTTTGGCCTTGTTTTCTTCTTGTGCCTCTTCAAGCTCCGCTACTACGGCAAAAAAGGCCTTGCTGACAAAAACTTCTAGCCGGATGTTCTACCGCATAGATGGGCTTGATGAAAATGATAACCCTGCGACTGTATACATTCAGGCAACCTTCCACCTGGGGGATGAAAGAATACTGCCCCTTTCCGAAGAGGTCAATGAATGTTATAAAAATGCAAACCGGCTTGTAGGAGAAGTTTCATCTGAAGACTGGACAAGCATTTCTTCTCAAATAGAAAAAATGACTATGAAAAGTTATTTTGAGGCTGCTGGAAGAACCATATCTTCTGCACTAGACCAAAAGCAAAAAGATGCTTTACAAACTCACCTGGGGGATTCAAAGACTTTAACTGTTCTGGATGTCCTTGAGCCTTGGTGCACAATCGCTATGCTTTCTGCCGGTGCTTTTGTTGATTCAGGCCTGACCGCTGACTATTCATTTGACGGATATTTTATGAATACCGCTATTGAGGACGGAAGAAAAGTTGAGGGCCTTGATACCCTGCAAACACAGCTTGACATTGTAAGAATGGGTGATTACGAGGCTCAGCTTATTTTCTTAAAATGTATGCTTGATGAGTTGGCCGAAGAGGAAAAAGCTTTTGCAAAGACAACAGCACAGGCTCTGGCCCTTTACGATGCATATCTTGCTGATGATGAGAAAAAACTTGCAGACCTTGTAAACAAAGAGCGCAAGGAAGATTTCAAGAAAAATGAGGCTTACAAAGACTATTACTATAATCTTTTTGATAAAAGAAATGCCGACTGGGCAGATGATATAGAAAGGTACTTGTCAGAAGGCGGCACAACCTTTATTTTTGCGGGTGCGGCTCACTTTGTGGGCGAAGCTTCTGTTTTTGATGTGTTAAAAAAGAAGGGCCTGCTTTAGACGATGTATTTTCCCCGTTTAAGAGGATTTTTACCTTTTTTTGTTTTTTTACTCTTTGTTCCTCTGTTTTTCTTTTCTTGCACAAGTACAAGGATAAAAGAGGATGAAAACAGGGGCAAGGAAAAAATAGAAGAAGGTAAGGGCAAAGAAAAGGAAAAAGAAAAAGAAGTAAAGATAAAAGAAAGGCCACCGGCAGCCGATTCTGGCGGGGAAGAAATAATTGTTCTTCCCTTAGCAAAACTTACAAAGGAAAAAGACCGGATGTTTTGGTGCCTAAAGGGCTTTGACATACAGGGCAACCCCTCTTACGTTTTTATTCAGGGGACAATCCATGTTGGGGATGACAGGCTTTACCCCCTTTCCCCTGGTGTCCTAGAAGCCTTCTTAACTTGCGATAATTTTCTTGCAGAGCTTTCTGATACTGACAATGCTAACTTTGCGCTTGCCCTGCAGAACTTAACAGCCACCAGTTTTACCAGGGCAGATGGGCGGACTGTTACCAAAAAGCTAACAGTCAATCAAAAGCAGATGCTCTACGATATACTTGGGGCTGACCGTGTAAACTTTTTAACTCTTTTGGAACCCTGGTCCATGATTATGGCTCTGGTTACAGTTCCCCTAAGGCAGGGACTTTCTGCAGACAATTCCTTGGATTCGTATTTTTACACTAGGGCAAAGGTCTTGGGAAAAAGTGTTTCTGGCTTAGATTCTTTGCAAGAGCAGCTAGGCCATGTGAACAGGGGCACGTATGAGGAACAACTTCAAGATTTACGGGAACTATTAAATGTGATTATAAAAGACGGAAAAGACCTTTACTTTGAGAATATGGGCAAGGCTGTAGAAAATCTTTATGAGGCTTACCTAAAAGATGACCTTGATTCCTTTTCAAAACTGACAAGCCCCGACGACCGCAATGAAAAGTGGGCAGAAAAAATACTTTC
>CAJOQA010000252.1 GCA_905236465.1 uncultured Treponema sp. | reverse complement strand
TACTGATGTAAAACCTGCTGTTTTTGACCAGAACGCCTTGATGGCAAAGATGGAAAGGGAAATGGTCAATTCAGCTGAAGTCCAGTCCTTAGTACAATCAATGGACTTGTCAAACCTTGATGCTATACAGATGTTTGGTAGGGAAGCTATGGATGAAATGTCCCGTGTTTCTGATGCCGTAGTTCAAGACCAGACTAGGGCCATGCTACTAGAAGGTGAGACAACAAAACTTCTTAATATATTCAGCAAACTTTTTTCTCAAATTGACCCCAAAGAGCTTAACGAGAAAAAAGGTCTCTTTTCTAACCTTAAGAAAAAACTTGAAGCCTTTGTTGCTAAGTACCAAAAAATCAGCGTGGACATAGACAAAATCTATGCTGAGCTAAAAAGGTACGAAGAGGAATCAAGAAGCGGTAACAGAAAACTTGCAACTATGTACGACGCAAACTTAAATACTTTTCATGCCTTAAAAATTTATATCTATGCAGCAGAGCAGTGTACGATAAATCTTAACAATGAAATTGAAAGGCAGACAATGCTAAAGCAGCAGACTGGAAATGAAGAGCTTTCACACTATATCAGCAAACTGACTACTGCTAAGCAGATGATGGAAAAGCAGTACACTATGTTGCTTACCGCACAGAATGTTGCTTTGCAGTCTCTCCCACAGATTAATATCCAGCAGTTTACAAATTATAATATTATAAGCAAAGTAAATGAATACTTTTTAATCGGGCTTCCCATAATGAAACAGGGTATTGCTCAGGCAATCATGCTTAAGCGGCAAAAGCTGATGACAGAATCCTTGGCAGGCCTTGACAAAAAGATGAATGAGATGATGGTTAGAAATGCCCAGAATACAGTTGATACTGCAAAGGCCGCAATGCAGCTTTCTGAGCAAACTTCCATCACAGCAGAGACTTTGGAAACTACTTGGAAGAAGATTGTCAGCGGAATTGATGAGGTCAACAAGATTCAAGCTGACGGCAGCAAGAAGCGCATTGAGAGCGCCCAAAAGCTTGAGAAAATCAAGACTGAATTTAATGCAAAATTTGGTGCCCCAATAAAATAGGGTAATTTTAAAATATTTTTACAGGAGTATTTATTATGGCTATTAGTCTTTCAAAGGGTCAAAAGGTAAGTTTGACAAAAGAAAAACCAGGACTAAAAAATCTTATGGTAGGTCTTGGCTGGGATGTAAATGCTTTTGAGGGTGCTGATTTCGATTTGGATGCATCAGCTTTTATGGTAGGGGCAAATGGAAAGTGCCCTTCAGAAAAGGAATTTATTTTTTACAGTAACTTGAAACACCCGAGTGGGGCTGTTGAATCAATGGGCGATAACCGCACTGGTGGTGGTGATGGGGATGACGAGCAGATTATGGTTGACCTTTCTAAAGTTCCTTCTAACATAGAAAGAATCGCCTTTACTTGCACCATTTACGAAGCAGATTCACGGGGACAGAATTTTGGTCAGGTAAGCAATGCCTTTATCCGCATAGTGGATCAAGATTCTGGAGAAGAAATTCTCCGCTATGATTTAGGTGAAGATTTTTCTATTGAAACTGCTATTGTGGTAGGCGAGCTTTACAAGCATAATGGGGACTGGAAATTTAACGCTATAGGCAGTGGTTTCCAAGGCGGTCTTGCGGCTCTTTGTAGTCACTATGGAATTGATGTAGAGTAGGGGAAAAATTATGTCTGTTAGTTTATCAAAGGGACAAAAGATAAGTTTGACAAAGGAAAAGCCAGGCCTAAAACATTTGATGGTAGGTCTTGGTTGGGATGTAAATGCTTTTGAAGGTGCCGATTATGACTTGGATGCATCAGCCTTTATGTTGGGGGCAAATGGAAAGTGCCCGAGCGACAAGGACTTTATTTTCCACAATAACTTAAAGCATCCAAGTGGGGCCGTTGAGTCAATGGGCGATAACCGCACCGGAGCCGGCGAAGGTGATGATGAGCAGATTATGGTTGACCTTTCTAAAGTTCCTTCAAATATAGAAAAGATTGCCTTTACTTGTACCATTTACGATGCGGATGCCAGGGGACAGAATTTCGGTCAGGTAAACAATTCTTTTATCCGCATAGTGGATCAGGATTCAGGCGAGGAAGTTGTCCGCTACGATTTGGGAGAAGATTTTTCTATAGAAACTGCCATTGTAGTAGGCGAGCTTTACAAGCATAATGGTGAATGGAAATTCAATGCCATAGGGAACGGTTTCCAGGGAGGACTTGCTGCCCTCTGCTCTTACTATGGAATTGATGTAGCTTAAAAAAAATACAAGGAGTTAAATATGGCTATTAGTTTGTCAAAGGGACAAAAAGTAAGTTTAACAAAGGAAAAACCTGGTTTGTCAGAAATTTTTGTGGGACTTGGCTGGGACGAAGTTAAGCAAAAGAAAGGTTTCTTTTCAAACCTTATAAACGGGACGCCACAGGATATAGACTGTGATGCATCTGTATATCTTTTGGAAAATGACAAATTAAAATCTGATAACGATGTTGTTTTCTTTAACAATTTGACCCATTACTCTGGGGCCGTAACCCATCATGGTGACAACCTTACAGGTGGCGGAGACGGAGATGATGAGCAGGTTTCCATTAACCTGAAAAAGGTGCCCGCTTCAATCAATAAAATTGTCATCGCAGTGAATATCTACAAGGGCAAGGAACGGAAGCAGCACTTTGGCTTAGTGGAAAATGCTTTTATCCGTGTAGTTGACAAAAGCAATAATTCAGAATTATGTCGCTACAACTTGACAGACGATTATTCTGGCAGCACAGGCGTCATATTTGGAGAGGTCTATAGGGATGGAGATGAATGGAAATTCAACGCTGTTGGAGAAGGAATTCAGGCATCCTATATCAATGACATCTCAAAAAGATTTTTCTGATGAGGAATAAGGTTTAGCGGTATGGAATCTTTTAGTAAATTGGATTTGATGAAGGGGCTTTCTGATTCTCAAGTTGCAGAAAGCAAGACAAAAGACGGGACTAATGCTCTTTCAAAAAAAGAGACAGAGTCCCTTCTTAAAATGTTTATAGGGGCATTTGATGATATTTGGATAAAAGTATTATGTGCTGCCCTAATCTTAAAGATAGTGCTTGCAGTCTTGGGGCACTATGTTCAAGCCCTAAGCGGTGAAAATGATGTAGTTGAGATTCTTAGTATTATCCTTGCAATTGCGCTCGCAACAGGCTTTAGTACTTTATCTGAATACAGAAACACTTCAAGAAGCGAAGCTTTGCAAGAAGAATATAATAAGACTTTTGCAAAAGTAATCCGAAACGGCAAGCTGATAAAAATCCTGACTAGTGAGATTGTAAAAGGCGACACTGTTCTTATTCAGCCAGGAGACAAAGTTCCGGTTGACGGCCTCTTGTTTGACGGAAGCGTAAAAGTGTCCCAGGCTGCCCTAAACGGTGAGTCTAGGGATGAAAGCAAGAAGCCTACAACTTCAATGGAAAACGCAGAAAGCACAGACTATTCTTGTGAATGTAAAGTTTTCATGGGTTCTGTTGTTACTTCAGGGGAAGGGTACCTGCTTGCTACTGTTATTGGTGATAATTCAGAGCTTGGAAAAATAAACAAGGCCCTTACAGACCAAGGCGAGGAAGAAGAGCGGAAAGACACTTCTAGCCTTAAGCTTGAAAAGGTTGCTGCCGGAATCGGAAAGATCGGTGTAATTGCCGCAACCTTAGCAGGTGTTTTGCATGTTGTTTTCTCACTTATCAATAATACTCCGGAAGAAGGAAAGTTTTTGGTAACAATTCTTCTTCTCGTAGCAGAAGCTGTAATGCTTATGGCTTCAATAGTAATCATGGCTGTTCCTGAAGGCCTCCCCATGATGAATAGCTTGGTTCAGTCTATGAACACTGAATCCATGTACAAAAAAAATATTCTTGTAAGCCACAAGTCAGCTTTTTCTGACAGTGCATACATGAATGTTTTGTTCAGCGATAAAACAGGAACAATTACAGAAGGTAACTTGTCTTTAGTTGAGTTTATAACTGGGGATGGCAGTATCTGCGATAAAATCGTAGACCCTGACTTTATAGACGCTATCACCTTGAATAACTTATCAAAAGTTTCAGAAGGTAAGGCCATTGGCAGTAACAACATGGATCGTGCGCTTCTTACCTATGCTTTAAACAATGGCTATGATGAATCTAAAGCTGATTTTTCTAAGCTGGAGGAAGTAAGCGGTTTTGATTCGGAAAAGAAGTGCGCTACCGCAAAACTTAAGGATGGCAGCCTTTACTGGAAGGGTGCCACTGAAAATATAATAAATCAGGTAACGCATTATTTTTCTAACGGAACAGAAAAAGCCTTTAGCGCGGAAGACAAAAAGAAAGTTGAAGAGCAGATGGTAAATGAGGCAAAGCGCACCATGAAACTTCTTTCTGTAGCAAAAATTGTAAACGGAAAGACAATACTTCTAGCCGTTCTTTGCCTTAGGGATAATGTCCGTAAAGATGCTATTGAAACTGTAAAGACTTTGAACAAAGCAGGCATTCAGGTTGTTATGGTAACAGGAGACGCAGAGGAGACTGCTGTTGCAATAGCAAAGGAAGCCGGTATCTTAAAAAATGAAGAGACAGATGTTGTTTTAACACACGAAACTCTAGCAAGTCTTTCTGATGAAGAGCTTAAGAAAAAGCTACCTGCCCTTAGGGTGGTAAGCCGTGCTAAGCCTTTGGATAAAAAACGTCTTGTTTCAATCGCCCAGCAGCTAGAGAATGTTTGTGGCATGACTGGTGACGGTGTAAATGATGCTCCTGCCCTAAAACAGGCAGATATAGGTTTTGCTATGGGAGACGGTACAGCGGTTGCTCAAGAAGCAGGAGACGTTGTTATTCTTAACAATTCTTTGACTTCTATAAAGGACTGTGTTTTGAACAGCCGAACAATGGCAAAGTCAGTTGAAAAATTCCTAATCTTCCAGCTGACTGTCAATATCAGTACCTTGCTCATGAACATTCTTGCCCCTGTTTTTGGAATTATAGAGCCTTTCTCTATTGTTCAGATTCTTTGGATTAACTTGATAATGGATACCCTTGCTGCAATGGCTTTTGGTGGCGAGCCTATTTTGGAACGCTACATGAATGAAAAGCCTGCTTTAAGAACGGATAATATCTTATCCAGGTATATAAAGTCAGCAATAGGAACATCCTCTGTGTTTATAACATTGGTTTCCATTATTATATTAAAGGATGTTTGCAACTTAACATCTTTTATCGTACCAGAGGGGCATCAAGACGCAGAAATGTATACAAGAACATTTATGTTTGCCTTCTTCATCTATTCAATTATTTTTAATAGTTTGAACACCAGGTCTGAAAAAGCAAACCTGTTTGAGCACCTAAGTGAAAACAAGCGCTTTATTCTTGTAATGGCTTCTATATTTGTTTTACAGACTTTGATTATTGAATTTGGTGGATCTGTTTTTGGAACGGTTACTCTCGCTCCTAAAGCTCTTTTGTTTGCTATGGGACTAGGACTTTTAATTATTCCTGTTGACTTAATACGCAAAATTTTTGTAAGAAAAAATAAGTAATTTTTAACAAGGGGCTTTAACAAGGGGCTTTAACAAGGGGCTTTAACAAGGGGCTTTAACAAGGGGCTTAAGCCCCTTGTTAAAAATACAGTTTTCATTATGACACTATTTGCCTGCGATTTAGACAATACTCTTATTTACTCATACAAATATGATATTGGAAAAGACAAGATAAATGTTGAATTATACCAGGCAAAAGAAATTTCATTTATTACAAAAAAAACGCATTCCCTGCTGCAAGAAGTAGCAAGCCACATTCTTTTTGTTCCGGTTACAACAAGGTCTATTGAACAGTATAAAAGAATAAGCTTCCCTGACATATCTCTAGACTATGCTTTAGTTTGCAATGGTGGTGT
>CAJOQA010000251.1 GCA_905236465.1 uncultured Treponema sp. | reverse complement strand
TAAGTGCAATATACATTTCTGTACCGCTGTTTCTGAATTTATGGCTTTCGTCAATGATAACAAGACCATAGTTTTCAGTTTCGTTGCAGAATCCCTTTAGGGTGGAGTCCATTGTTTTTACAATACCCTTTTTATCTCCTGCTGAAAGTGTAAATTCTTCTTCATCATTTGTATCTGCATCATCTTCTGCATCGGAAAGTTCATCTTCAGAGAAATCTTCTGAAAGGTGGTTCAAGCTTCCGGTAGTTAAGAAAGTAACATATTCTTTGATTTTATCCGTCTGGTCTTTGTCAAACTTCTTTATTGTATCATCCCATGATGATTTAATGGCTGGAGGAACAATAATCAATACTTTGTCCGACTTGCCAAGTGAGGATGCAACATCAATGTAATATTTGATAATTAAAATACCAACAATAGTTTTTCCAAGTCCTACAACGTCACCAAGAGCAAAGCCTCCATGTTCAAGCATATAAGAATAGCACTGTTGTACTGCATTAAGCTGATATTCCAGAGGTTTAATATCTGCTGGCAAATATCCAGTGAGAATTGATTTGAATTGTGCATCTGTAATCATGCCGAATTTATCTTGCAAAAGTTTGATGTAGTTTTCGTATGGAGTTAATAACTTATTATTATCAGCGTCTTTATAAACCGGATCTACATTAGCATATTTATTATCTTTTTCTACTTTCTGACCAATTTTTGAAGGTCTTAAAATCTGTTCTAAGAATTCTTTTGACCAATCTTCTGATAAAATCCATTTTTCATTGAACCATTGTTCATGGGTTTTGTGTTTCTGAGAACCGATAGCGCCAACACAATTCCAATTCGATTCAAGATAGTTTAATTCTGCATTATCATTTAAACCTTTCTCTGTAAAGTTACTGCTTCCGATAATTCCACAAGCTTCTTCATTCGCTGTATCAAGGAAAATATAACATTTTGAATGTAAGAATTGGCTTTCATCATTTGCATTGCGTTTATAGATATGAATTTCAATTTTATCTTTCGTATCTAGATATTTTAAAAGGAATCGTACTGCATTTTCATATTCTGGTTTAACTTCTATTTCGTTAATATCAGTTCTGATATATTCTTCAGGCCAATTTTTGAAATCTTTGTATTTTGGATTTTTATTATATTTAACAAAAAGGTAAGGGTCTTTACCAATTAGGATTCTAAGTTTTGTTCCTTCTCTCTCTAGAAAAGTATCAAGTTCATCTGCAAGTTTTGAAGTGCCTGGAATATCCCAATAACCAGTTGCAATATCGATTTGATTGATTTTTGGGTCTTTTAATATTTCTTTTATTGTATTTACAAGTTTTAGGCTGTCTGAATTATCAATTAAGGTATTTGTCATTTTAATGCGTTCCTATCTTGTCTAAGGTAAATTGTGATATCGGATGTTTGCATTCCGAGGTGATTTAGTATTTCGATGATTCGTTTTGCATAGTCGTTTGCACTCAGGTTTGTTTCTACGTAAAAATCGTTCATGATTTTTGCGGATTTGCGCAAGTCGTTCTTTAATCGGAGGCAATCTGTCATTTCATCGCTTATTTTCCTAAGTCCAGCATACGGCGGTTCCAGTCTTTCGGGGGATGCTCTACTATGCTCCAGTCAAAGTCAAGAACTCCGTGGGCAGGGAAAGGAGATGGGGGCAAGGGCTTTCTGCGGGAATTATCTAAGGCTATAATCTCCTGCAAGGTTCTAGAACCTTCTGTAAGTGTTAAGTAAGGCTGGCCAAAGGCGCAGATTGTTGCAATGCGGACTTTATACGTTATACTTTTTCCTTCGCTTGTGACAGCGTGTTTTTCCACAAGTACGCTGTTTGACGTATAGGGTTCTGGCAAGGTATCTGTACGCACAACATTGCGCACTTGGGTTCTTCTGCCAAGTGTACAGGCGTAGGTCTTACCGGCAGATAGTATATGTTTGGGAACAGTATAGCTTTTTCCCTGAAAATCGATTCTTGCTTTTGCATCACTATCAAATTCCATATCTGTTTCCCAATAGCGGACAGGGAAAGTGTCTGTATCTGTAACAAGGTAGGAAAGCAATTCTGTGTTTGTTATAGGCTGACTTACAAGTATTCCGTTTGCGTTTCCCTGATCTTTCCAAAAACCTGCCATCATGTTACCGCTTTCGTTTACAGTTCCATCCAAAAGCGGGCTTACAGGGATGTTTGCAGAGTCATCAGCCTTAATTTTAAAGTTTAAATAAAGTTTATCTCCTATTACCGCTATGGGGACATGATAAGTGTTTACTCCCCCTATTTTATGCCCGCTATAGGTAACAGTCATATCCCAAGCCCCACTGCACTCTTTTTCAGCAAGGAGGATATCCCCATTCTCTTTGCTCACAGGCATATTATAGTCAGCAGTGAAAACCTGATCAGTTAGTGGCGTAAAAGAAAGTTCTATATGCTCAACTTGAGCTGAAACTGAATTGTTACGATCCCTTGAGCTCTCTTTTGTATAAGCCTCATCTTCTGCGGCACGGTCTGCATACCACTGATAGTAGGTTCTTAAAACTATAGCAGGGACGGCTTTTTCTGCTTCTGATTTTTCTTGCGACTTTGACAAAATATAATCAGTGTCAAAAACAATGTAGC
>CAJOQA010000250.1 GCA_905236465.1 uncultured Treponema sp. | reverse complement strand
TTTTCATTATAATCCTCTAATCATGTCTTTTTATGATTCTTTTGATGTAGTAGTTGCAGGTGGCGGGCACGCAGGGATAGAAGCAGCCCTATCTTGTGCCCGAATGGGACTAAAAACACTTCTTGTAACACAAACTATAGATTCTGTTGGCAGAATGAGCTGCAATCCTTCAATCGGGGGAATTGCAAAGGGTAACATTGTACGTGAAATCGATGCCCTTGGCGGTCAAATGGGAAAACTAATAGACCAGTCCATGATTCAGTTTAGGATGCTAAACAAAAGCAGGGGGCCTGCAGTTCAATCCCCAAGAAGCCAGGCAGATAAGCTGCTCTATTCTAGGCTTGCGAGAAAGCTTTTAGAGACAACAGACAACCTGTCTACCCTAATGGACACTGTAATAGATGTGCTAACAATAGCCTCAAACCAAGACCTGCCCCCACAGTCAGATTCAGCATCTGAATACGGCTCTATTCCTGGCGAAAAACGGGGCAGCGTAGACTACCAGTTCGCAACAGAAGCTGCAAAATCAGGAAAAAGACAAAAGGTCATCGGCATAGTAACGGAGCGTGGAAGAATCATACCCTGCCGGTCCCTAGTCTTAACTACAGGAACCTTTTTGGGAGGCCGCATTTTTATTGGCGAATACGATGCCCCTTGTGGCCGCATTGGTGAAGGCGGAGCTTTTGGCTTAACAGAAAGCCTTAACCGCCTAGGCTTTACAACCGGTCGCTTAAAAACAGGAACTCCCCCCAGAATACTAAGGCACACTGTAGACTTTTCCTCCTTTGAGCTACAAGAAGGGGACGATGTCATAATCCCCTTCAGCTTCGACAACCCCAGCGTAAACAGGGAACAGGTCCCCTGCCACTTAGTTTACACAAACGAAGAGACCCACAGAATAATACGGGAAAACATAAACAGGTCCCCCCTTTATTCAGGCAAAATCCACGGAGTAGGTCCCCGCTACTGTCCTTCAATAGAAGACAAGGTCATGCGGTTTACAGAAAGGGAACGGCATCAGCTCTTTATTGAACCTGAAGGCCTTGAGACAGACGAAATTTACATAAACGGACTTTCCTCTTCCCTACCAGAAGAAGTACAGGATGCCTTTTTGCGCACAATGCCAGGCTTTGAAAACTGCACGGTAAGCCGGCCAGGTTATGCGGTTGAATACGACTACGTGGAGCCTACCCAACTTTTCCCATCCTTAGAGACAAAAAGAGTTGCAGGCCTTTTTAACGCAGGGCAAATCAACGGAACTTCAGGCTACGAGGAAGCAGCCGGTCAGGGACTTGTTGCAGGAATAAACGCAGGTCTTTACGCTAAGGAGCATATAAAACTTTGCGGTCCCCTCTGCAAGGCGGACTCTGCTATGGGCTCAGCTCCTTCTAGCGCAGAAAAGGGCCGCTTTATGCCCAAAGCAATTTTTTCTTTAGAAGAGCTAAAGAATTTTGCAGAAATCTCAGAGAGGGAAACAAAAGCCCTGACAAAAAAATTAAGGGACTTTCAAGAAAAAGCTGGCTTTAACAATTTTAACGCAATTCCAAGCTACACTCCCCTCATACTCGGCAGAGACGAAGCCTACATCGGGGTTTTAATTGATGACCTTGTAACGCTTGGCACAAAGGAACCCTACAGAATGTTTACCGCAAGAGCTGAATATCGTCTTAAACTGCGTCACGATACAGCTGACCGCAGGCTGCGGCAGAAGGGCTTTGAAGTAGGATTGATCAGCAAAGGGCAAATGGAAGCTGTCAATTTAAAATACCAAAAAGTTGACGAAGCCATTGAATACTTAACAAAAAAAGGAGAAAGTGTAGAGAATCCTGGTGACTTTACAGCACTTGAATGGCAGATTGCTCAAGAAGATTTTAAGTACAAGTATTATATAGAAAAACAGGATGCCCGTGTTGCAAAGTTGCACAAAATGGAAAGGGCAAAAATTCCTGCTGACTTTGACTATGGCAAGGTAGTAGCGCTTTCTGCAGAAAGCCGTGGCAAGTTGGAAAAGGTCCGTCCCCTAACATTGGGGCAGGCATCACGAATCAGCGGGATCCGCAACAGCGACATCATGTTGCTTATGGTCTACTTAAAATAGGGGCTGGTCTAAAAAAAAATCAAAAAAAAATTTGCCGATATTGTTTTTTTTGATTATCTTATTTTTTAACATCGGAATGAAAATTATCCGATTTTGAAAAGTTTTATATAATTTTAGGAGTTATAAAGAAATGGCTAAACAGTTAATTTACAATGAAGAAGCACGCAAAAAGATGCTCAGCGGTGTAGAGCAGATTGCAAAAGCAGTAAAGGTTACACTTGGTCCTTGTGGCCGTCTTGTAATGCTTGACAAAAAGTACGGCGCACCAACAATCACAAAAGATGGTGTAAGCGTAGCAAAGGAAATTGAACTTAAAGATCCATTTGAAAACATGGGTGCCCAGCTTGTCCGCGAAGTCGCTTCTAAGACAAACGATGTTGCAGGTGACGGAACAACAACAGCAACAGTTCTTGCCTATGCAATTGTCCGCGAAGGTCTTAAGGCTGTTTCAGCAGGCATGACACCAATTGAAATCAAGAGAGGTATTGACAAGGCTGCAGCTTTGGCTGTTGAAGAAGTAAAGAAGAACTCCCGTGCAGTAAAGGGAAATGACGATATTACCCACGTTGCTACAATTTCTGCAAACAATGACCCAGAAATCGGTAAGATTTTGGCTGAAGCTATTGAGAAAGTCGGCAAAGACGGTGTTATTACAGTTGAAGAATCAAAGAACATGGATACAACGGTAAAGACTGTAGAAGGTATGCAGTTTGACCGTGGCTATATCAACGCTTACTTTGTAAATGACCGTGAGCGCATGGAATGTACTTATGAAAACCCATACATTCTTATCCATGATGAAAAAATCAGCACAATGAAGGATTTGCTTCCTTTACTTGAAAAGGTTGCCCAGACAGGCCGCCCACTTGTTATCATAGCAGAAGATGTTGACGGTGAAGCCCTTACAACTTTGGTTGTAAACTCAATCCGTGGAACCCTCAAGTGCTGTGCAGTAAAGGCTCCAGGCTTTGGTGACAGAAGAAAGGAAATGCTTCAGGACATTGCTATTCTTACTGGCGGCAAGGTCATTACCAAAGACATGGGTCTTAAGCTTGAGACAGCAGAGCTTACAGATCTCGGTACCGCTAAGTCCGTTAAGATTGACAAGGACAACACAACAATCGTTGACGGTGCTGGAGACAAAAAGCAGATTTCAGACCGCGTTGCAGAAATCAAGGGACAGATTGAAAAATCTACCTCTGACTACGACAAGGAAAAGCTCAAGGAACGCCTTGCAAAGCTTTCTGGCGGAGTTGCAGTTATCAGCGTAGGTGCTATTACTGAAACTGAGATGAAAGAAAAGAAGTTCCGCGTAGAAGATACACTTGCAGCTACCCGTGCAGCTTTGGAAGAAGGCATTGTTTCTGGTGGTGGAATTGCCCTCATTCAGGCAAGCAAGATTCTTGACGAAAACAAGGCTGACCTTGCCGGAGATGAAAAGGTCGGATTTAGAATCGTAAAGAGAGCTCTTGAAGAGCCAATCCGCCAGATTGCAGACAACGCAGGTGTTGACGGTTCAGTTATTGCAGACAAGGCAAAGAACGAACAGACTGGTGTTGGTTACAATGCAGCTAAGGGAGAATGGGTTAACATGATGGATGCAGGTATTATTGACCCTGCAAAGGTTACCCGCTGTGCCTTGCAGAATGCAGCTTCAGTTGCAGGTATGCTCTTAACAACAGAATGTGCAATTACAGATATTCCAGAGCCACCAGCTCCAGTAGCAGCTCCAAATCCTGAAATGGGTTACTAATACTAAAGTTTAAAAACTTTAGTCTAAGCCGTCCTTTATGGGCGGCTTTTTTAGTTAGCTATACTTTACTTTTTAAAAGCATTTATATATATTATAAGTATGCTTGTAAATATCATAGTCACCGCATTAATTATAATATGGTCAGTTTTTGTTGTTCTAAGTCTTTTAAAGACCTGGCAAAAAGCAAAAAAGCAGGGGATTCCCTCTTCTTGTGCAGGTTGTGATGCTTTGGGGAGTGACAGGTGTTCCCACTCATGCAGTAAAATTGATATTGACAAAATAATTGAAAATGCTAAAAAAAATCTTAAAGAAGGAAAAAAATAAATGGAAAAAACAGAAAACATTCCAGAAAGAAAAGATGTCAAAGACGAATACAAATGGGATTTAAGTTTAATTTATAAAAACACAGATGAATGGGAAGCTGACTTAAAAAAGATTCCTGAATTTACAGAGAGGGTTCTTGCTTTTAAGGGTAAACTTGCAGAAAGCAGCGATATTCTTTTACAAACCTTAAAGGCAAACGAAGAACTTGACCGCATAATTGAAAATGTGTTCCACTATGCAAATCTTTTAAATGCCTCTGACCAGGGGGATTCAAATTATCAGGAAATGGTCAACAAGGCAATGATGGCCTACACGGCTTCAGATGCTAAACTTTCATTCTTTACCCCAGAACTCCTTTCCATTCCGGATGATAAAATTCTTAATTGGATTGAAAAGCCTGAATTTGCAGATTATAAGATTTCAATAAAAAAAGCCTTGCACGCAAAGCCCCATATTTTAAGCGAAAAAGAAGAAAGGATCATGGCTTTGCAAAGCGAAAGCGGTCAGACTGCAAGCAACACCTTCTCACTCCTTTCTGATGTTGATATGTCATTCGGTACTGTAACTGTTGATGGCAAGGAAAAACCCTTGACCCACAGCACCTGGTCAACATTCATGGAAAATCATGACAGGAATATCCGAAAAGAAGCCTACGATAAATTCTATGGTGTTTTTGAAGCCCATGCAAACACACTGGCTTCTTTGTATGCAGGTTCTGTAAACAATGACGTTTTTCACGCAAGGGCACGGGGCTATGAATCTTCTTTAGACGCAGCCCTATACGGAGACAAGGTCCCTCTTTCAGTTTATACAAATCTTATAGAAAGTGTCCACAAAAACTTAGGCGACTTGCATCGGTATTACAAGCTAAGAAAAAGGGTTCTAGGTCTTTCCGAACTGTGCCATTATGACGTGTATGTGCCGCTTGTAAAGTCAGTGAAGACAAATACCCCTTATGAAAAAGCCGTAGAAATGGTACGGTCAGCCTTAGAGCCCTTGGGTAAAGATTATACAGACACGCTTTGCTCTGGTCTTTTGGGAGGTTGGGCAGACCGTTATGAAAACAAGGGAAAAAATTCAGGGGCCTTCTCTTCAGGGGCCTACAAGGGCTACCCCTACATCCTCTTGAACTACAAGGATGATTCTATCCGTGATGTCTTTACTATGGCTCACGAGGGCGGACATTCCATGCACTCATACTTTAGCGTGCATAACAACCCCTTCTCTTGCTACGACTACACTATTTTTGAAGCAGAAGTGGCTTCCACTTTTAATGAAGAGCTTCTGTTTGAATACCTGCTTAAAAACGCAGAATCTGAGGACATGAAAAAGTATCTTCTTAGCATGAGGGCTTCTGATATTTTAGCAACCCTGCATAGGCAGACAATGTTTGCAGAGTTTGAGCTTAAAGCCCATCAGGCGGTAGAAGAAGGCCAGCCTCTTAGCACAGACTTCCTGCGCAAAACCTACCGTGACCTTTTGACCCTTTACTTTGGTCCGGACATGGTCTTTGAAAAATCCAGCGATTTGGAAGGGCTAAGAATCCCCCATTTCTACAATGCCTTCTACGTTTACAAATACGCAACAGGAATATCAGCGGCCCTTGCTCTTGCAAAAAGAGTTACAGAAGGGGGAGATGCAGAAAGAAATGACTACTTTAACTTCTTAAAAAGTGGTGGTTCTCGCTATCCAATAGAAAGCCTAAAACTTGCAGGAGTAGATATGTCAAAGACCGAACCTATTCAGGCAGCCTTGGACACTTTCAAAAATCTTGTTGATAGCCTGGAACAATTGCTTTTTTAAACTTTTTCTAATATACTATCCTTATGCAAAAAGAAGAAGCTAATGATTCAGTAATGACCGTCAGTCAGCTTACGGGACTTATAAAAACAATGCTGGAGGGAACATTTTCTTCAGTTTTGCTTAAGGGTGAGATTTCCAACTACAGGCCAAACGCATCTGGACACATGTATTTTGTCTTAAAAGACAGTGAAAGCCAGATAAGCGCAGTAATGTTCCGTGGCAACGCAGCCTCCTTGAACTTTGTTCCAAAAGATGGAACCTTAGTTCAGGTGCGTGGAGAAATATCTGTTTACCCGCCCCGGGGCAATTACCAAATCATTATCAGGTCCATGACAAAGGCAGGGGCCGGAGATATTATGGAAATGATAGAGGAAAGAAAAAAGCGCCTCGCTGCCCAAGGCTACTTTGACTCATCCCGTAAACGCCCCCTGCCCCCCTACCCTAAGACAATAGGTATTGTCACATCTCCTACAGGGGCGGCTTTGCGTGACATTTTGCAAATTACCAAAAGACGCAACCCCTCAATGAATGCAATAGTTTTGCCCGCTTTAGTCCAAGGCTCTGATGCCGCTTCCAGCATAGTACGGATGATAAAAATCGCCAACACATATTGTCTTTGCGATCTTCTTATAGTAGGGCGCGGGGGTGGTTCCCTAGAAGACCTGCTCCCCTTTAGCGACGAGGACTTAGTTAAAGCAATAGCCACTTCAAAAATCCCCATAATCTCCGCTGTTGGCCATGAAATTGACTGGGCCCTAAGCGACTATGCAGCAGATAAAAGAGCCCCAACCCCAAGTGCCGCAGCAGAAATAGCAGTCCCCCTAAAAAGCGATATAGAAGAAAGTATCGCTTCTATTAAAAAAGACTTAAATCAGCAGATACGGCAAAGGCTCGATACATTCCGCATAATGCTAAAGACCTTTACAAGGGAAAACATGGAGCTACATTTCCGCCATATAGAACAACCTCTTCTGCAACGGCTTGATATGGCAAAAGATTCTTTAAATGAGGGCATAAAAAATCTTATCCAAGACAAAAAGAATCTGATAAAAACATACAGGCAAACTTTAGAAAACTGCAATCCGCAAACTATTTTCAACAGGGGCTATTCAATGGTAACAGATGAAAAGGGAAATGTAATCAGGTCAAGCGCAAACCTAAAAATTGGTCAAAGCATAAAAATCAGACCGGCACAGGGTCTTATAACCAGTCAAATCACAGAAATTCAGGAGGCAGATGTATGAAAAACTTTGAAGAAAACTTAAAAAGACTTGAAACTTTAGCGGAAGATATAAAAAAAAGCGATATATCATTGGAGGCTGCACTAAAAGATTTTGAGGAAGGCATAAAACTCTCTAAATCTTTAGAAAAAGAGCTAGATTCAATAGAAGGGAAGATTCAGATTTTAATGAATTCTTCAGAATTAGAAGACGACAATGCTGATAGTAGCGAAGACAAAGGGGATTCTTCGGAAGGTAAAAAATCAAGAAAGTCTACTGGCAAAAAAAATGCCCCCCTGCTTGACTTATTTGAGCCTTCAGCTGAAGTAAACGGAACAAGGAACGGCTAGTAAATGCAGGAAGAAAAATCTGTTAGGGCAAGGGTTCACGCCTTGTCCCCTGAAGTTGCACGAAAGATTGCAGCCGGAGAAGTCATAGACCGACCTTGCGCTATTTTAAGAGAACTTTTAGATAACGCAGTAGATTCAGGTGCAAACAAGATAAGCGTAGAAATCGAAAGTGGCGGAATAGAAAAAATCAGGGTAGTAGACAACGGTTGCGGAATGTCAAAAGAAGATTTAGCCTCTTGCGCCAGACCTCATGCAACTAGTAAAATTTCTAATGAAAATGATTTACTCAACCTTACAACCTTAGGTTTTCGCGGGGAAGCCCTTGCTTCAATGGCGGCAGTTTCACGGCTTGAGATTACAAGCGGTGGCTGGAAAATGAAGGCCTCCCTTTCCGAAGACCACCTTATTACGCCAAGCCCTTCAAAGACGGGTTGCATTGTGCAAACAGCGGGTTTGTTTGAAAACTTTCCTGCCCGCCGTGTCTTTTTAAAAAGGCCGAGTAGCGAAGCAAACCTTTGCAAGGCCATGTTTGAGGAAAAAGCTATCGCCAGACCTGATATAGAATTATCCTTTACCTCTGATGGGGAAGAAAAAGCGAACCTTCCTGCAGGGCAATCCTACAAGGAACGCTTTGTTCAAGCCCTGGGCCTTTTTGAAAATGAAGAGCTTTTTTATGAATTAAAGGGAAACATAGAAGACGAAGGGTCTTTCCGCCTTATAATAGGGGAACCTGATGTTTCAAGGTCAAACAGAAAAGATATATATATTTATGTAAACGGGCGCAGGGTTCAAGAATTTTCCCTTATCCAGGCAATCGAATACGGCTGTCAGGGCTATTTTCCAAACGGAAGCCACCCAGTAGCCTGTCTTTTTGCAGAAGTATTACCTTCCTTAGTTGACTTTAACATTCACCCTGCAAAAAAAGAAGTACGTTTTAAGGATATATCAAAACTACACCATGCAGTCAGCCAGGCGACAAAGAATTTTTTTAAGCAGTTCACTGTACAAAACATGGTAAATCAGATAAATCAGGAAGACGAAGAGGCTGATCTGCTAAATGAAACTTTTACTGATTCTAGTTTTTATAAGATACATGACAGCTTTACCAATAAAGTTTCAAGTCCAAGCCAGCATGATTTTATCAACCGCTACATGCCGGCCAATAAAAGCGTAAGCTATTCTTCTTTTTCCCATTCTTCCAACAACAGGGGACCTTCAATTCCAGACAGGCCAACAAAGGCGAATTATATAGAAAGCGAAGGCGACATGGCAGATCCTACAGTGCACTTTGTGGGGCTTACGATGGGAACCTTTATTATAGCTGAAAAAAATGATGTTTTATACATTATAGACCAACATGCGGCCCACGAAAGGTACTTATACAATAAAATAATGGCTGGCGGGGGAAAAAGTCAAAAACTTTTGCTTCCTTACGTAATACAAACAGAATCTGATTCTGATGATGCTTACTTGCAGTCGCTTGCAGGTAAAATGAAAGAGGCAGGCTACGAGGGCAAAAACTGTGGCAATGGGCGGTGGGAATTTACTGCTGTTCCCGAAATGTGGAAGGGCAACGAGGAAGATTTAAAAAGGGACTTGCTTGACAGAAGAATAAATCCTTCGGATATGATCAATGCAAGTGTGGCTTCAGCGGCCTGTAGGTCAGCTGTTATGGATGGCATGGTCTTAGACACAAAAACAGCTGCCTGGATTGCAAAAATAGCCCTGGAACTGCCGGATCCCCACTGCCCACACGGCAGGCCCGTCTACACAACCATAACACGAAGGCAACTATTTTCTTTAGTAAAAAGAATGTAGAAGTTTACACCTTTACAAACATAAGCTCAAAGATTGCATGTCCTGCGTCTATGCCCTTCTGCTCAAATTTTGTCCTAGGTCGCCATTCTTGATGGGGAGCAAAAGAGGCATACTTGTTTTCTATACCGGCAGTCTGCTTCAGTTCTTCTAGGGCATCAAGGGCGTAATCTTCCCAATCAGTTACAAAATACAAGTAACCACCACTTGCAAGTTTAGAAGCAAGCAAGTCAGTCCTTGGTCTATGCAACATACGCCTTTTGTGGTGCTTTTTTTTAGGCCAGGGGTCTGGAAAGAAAATGTGAAAGGCTTCTATTGAATTATCTGGAATCATAGTTTCAAGAATCTCAAGGGCATCGTGTTCAATGATGTATAGGTTTTTTAGCTGTAACTTTTTGATTTCACCTAAAAGTCTACCTACACCAGGCTTATGAACTTCTATTCCCAAAAAATTCATTTCTGGATGTTCTAGTGCAATTTGAGCGGTAGCTTGTCCCATTCCAAAACCAATTTCTATGGTAACGGGATTTGTGTTGCCAAAAATCTCTGTAAAGTTAAGGGTCCTGTGCTCAAAGGGTATGCACCAAACTTGATTTAACTCTGAGTAACTGCGTTTTTCACCGTCAGTCATGCGACCAGCCCTAAGAACATAGGTCTTAATAGGTCTGATAAAAAATGGAGTATTGTCTTCTATTGGAACGCTGTCGTCAGTTGACGACCGAGACGAGTCATCTGAATCAGCATTCATTGTCTGTGTGTCCTGGTTATTCGGCACCTTTTTCTTCCTCACTAGCTATTATTAGAGTATTTTCTATAGTTTTATCATTTAAATCAATTTCTGGCAACAGGCAAAGGGCATTGCTATCTCTAACTACATAGCAGTACCGCATTATGGCTGAAGTAGGATATGTTAGCAAAATAGAGCGAAAATCTGTCCACTCGTCCCGTTTTTTATCAAAAAAGATAAGCTCTTTCTCCTTGTTAAAAAGAGCGATATAAACTTCTTTTTTTTGCTGACTAAAAAAATCTGCATCCTCTAGCTTTTTAGATGCAAAGTCATCTGGATAAGAAAGGGAAAAAGTTCCTTCACATTCCTGCCCTGCTAAATCTTCATAATAAAGGGTATAGGTCCCTTGAGGAATCGAATCTCCGTAAGCGGCTACAAGATTGCTAGCCCCTGCCCAATCTTTATTTTTTACCCCTTTAAAAACGGAAGGCTTTTCTATATCCCATTCCAGTAAACTTTGCTCATGGATTAAACGCATACCTTTTGCCCGCAAAAACGAAGAGTCCGAGGAAACAAAAAAACTTAGGTAAGAAGCAGGTTCTGATGAGTAATCCTTATAATCAAAAACGATGGCAGACTCAATACTAGTAAAAGTCGGATCGGATGCCGAGCAAGAAAGGAGCGCAAAGAGAAATGAGGATAGAAAAAGCATAAAAAAGGCAAGTGTCTTTTTCATAGTTAAAAACTGAATTTTAAGTTTATAACTGTTAAATCGCTTGATGTAAACTGATTTACTAAAGACTCAAACTTGACATTTACCTTTTTACAAGCATCATCAAGATATGAAAGGTAATAAAGACCTAAGTCGGTCCCCTCTTCCCCTTCTGGCATCTGCCTATAAAAGTCTATCAAGGATCTTTTATTTAAGTCAGCGGACATCTTACTTTCTATACTTTCCTTTACCTCTTGAAATTCATCTTCTTTATTGTATAAGGTTATATTAAGAGACCCCTGTTTTCCGATTGAAGCTGAGCCACCGCCAAGTTTCCAAGACAAAAATACAAGCTGATGCTTACGGCGCAATTCATCAACTATTTTTGACCTGATTTCAGGATCGTAAATTAAAGTGTCCGCGTTATCAATACCTTGATACAAGATTCTAGCAATCTTACGCATATTTGTATTTTCACAGTTTAAGGCAAGTTCCATAACCATTACAGATATATATTCTGCCACCTTAGACTTATCCATATATTCAGCTAAGGCAGTACGGATTGCAGAAAGAATTTGATGAAAGCCCTCTGCCTTAAAGAATTTAGTTATGATATACCAATTCAAAAGATTTAATCTGTTAAGGAATTTTTCCGTCATCAAGAGATAGACATTTTTTTCCTCTGGAGAATAGTCCTTGTTGGCCATAATGCTCTTCCAGATTGGCTCAAGGATAGTCTGCCTTGACTGCTGAATCACATTGTCTTTAAAAGACAAGATGTTTCGCAACTGTTTATCGGGAATATTTGTCTTTTCATCTATAAGGTGTCCAGGGTTAGTGCGGTTATAGCGACGAACACAGTCACACTGTATAAGTGCATTAAAAATCTGCCTGTCGAACTGCTTGTATAGTATTGAATATACGATTACCTTTGACAAATCCATTATTTCCTGCCGGTGGGAAACAAATTCAGGCATCGAAGTTTCTATTTTAGAAATATAGTCAACAAGTATCATGTTCTGAACAGAAATAGGAGAAAAATGCTCCATGCTGATTCCGTATTCTTCAACATTGTCAGCTAAACGAAAGCGCATAAGGTTCTTTTTGTGGCTTATAAAATGAGATGCACCCTCTTCTGTAAGAACAACCTTTAACGGTAAATCTAAAATAAACTTTTTTTCACTCATTATACAAGAGACTCCTTAAGGCAGCGAATATCGACCTATACCTTTTTTATATCGGCAATTTTTATCAAATTATTATATACCAAAGGGCTTGAATTGTAAACTCTAATATTTTAATATATTTATATGAAGATTTTCTTTGCTTGCATCAGGATTTTTTTTATTACTTTCCTCCTGCTCATTATGTTTACCCCCAGTTTAGCTTGCCAAACCGGAAGAAAGCTAAGTGATGGCATCTATGAAATACTTAGCAAGGAAAACTTTGACTTAGCAAAGCAAGATTTGGATGTTTCAGAAAGCGGAAATTTTCCCCAAAATATTATTGTCAATATTGAAAAAGAAGATAAAGGCGAAAACAAAGGGGATGAAAAAACAAGCAGCCCGCTTAGAAGCGTAGATACAATAATTTTTTCTTTTACCCAACAGTTTTTTTCTAATAACACAGAAAAACTTGTATGGTTTTTAAAGGAAATAAAAAAACAAAAACTGCCCTACACCACCGTTGTTATCCTTACTGCAAATGATACTACTATGCCACTAAGGGATAAAAGTTATGCTTACCACCCTACTGGCAGTAAAATTTTTACACGGTCCTTAGGCTTTGAAGATGGAATTGCCGCTATTGTAATAAATTCTTCAGGAGAACTTGGCAGTGGCCTTTCCTATAGCATTGTGGCAGGTGGTAGCGGAGACACAGCTCCAAGCTGGCTTGTAAAGGCCTTAGTAGATTCTTGCATAAAAAACAAGGCAAAACCCATACTGCCAAAATATTTTGTTATGTTGTATAGACTTAAGATTGCCAGGGAATCAAGAAGGGTCTCTTCTTTTTTAGCAGAGGAAATACCGGCTGCAGGCATCACTATTTCCTGCACAGATACAGATTTAACTATTCTTCTTGATGTTGCTAGGCAGTTAGCAAGTAGCAGGTCTATTAAGTGGGACAGGCACTATTCATATAACAACATACTTTCTATGAATTTCTGGATTGGGGAAGCGACATACGTATTTTTCTATATACTTTTTACAATAATTACCTTGATCTTTATTTGTTTTATGACTTTACGGCAAACAAACAAAAACATAGCCATAAAAAAAGATTTAAAAAGATCCTGGTTTTTAATCCCGCTTATAATACTTATTACAAGTTTAGTTTTAATAGCAGGACAAAAAATCTTTTCCTTTTGGTCATGGAACCCAATTTTACTTTTAGGGGTAAAAATTCTCTCTGTTTTTTTTATAAGCCTCATCCTTTTTATCCTGCAAATAAGGACCAACTTTATTCTTTCTATGAATGCCCTGCCACAGTTTATAATGATAATTGCAACCCTAAACATCTTTTTAATTGCAACCATAGACCTTTCATTTCTCTTTCTCTTTTTTCTTGAGTATTTAATCTTTCAGTTAGGGGCAAAGGCCAAACGGCTTTCTACAATAAGCGCCTTAACTTTACTTCCCATTATCCCCCTGCTTTTTACGGCCATAACATTTCTGCAAAACGGCAACTACATGAGCCTACGAAACTTTGCAAGTTGTAGCCACAAGGACAATGTTATATTTGCCATCCTGCTTTTTCCCATGCAAATTCAACTGCTTAGAATACTTGCGGTCTCAGACTTGTTTTCTGCAAAAAGAAAAAGAAGCGTTAAAAGGACTTTTGTTTATGCAAGCATAGTTACAGTGGCAGTAACAAGCGGGCTAGGCGTGTTGTATGCGGCCCTTTCTCAACTATTGATAAAAAGCTCTGTGTCGCCACTGCCACAAATGCCCTACACCCTAAAAGACATGGATTCTTCCCCTGATGTAAACATAACATCTTTTCAAGAAGACTTTATGGAGCTTACAATGCACCACATAATATTAGAGTCTTCAAAAAACGTGATCCGCTACTCAGTTAGCATAGAGGCAGAACAAAAGGTTCCGCTATACGACTGCAACTTTGATTACACGCTGGTAAAAAACAATATGGCCTATTTTGAAATTCCAGACTACCCAAGCGGACAAATAGAAATAATGTATTCTTGTGACTCAGGTCTTGCAACACTGCTTACCATAGATTCCTTTATTTTGTCGGAGGATGGCAGGGAACTTACCCACCAAAGCGCAAGAATTACCTCTGGGGGAAGCATTTAGCCTATGGAAAAAACATACCTGCACGTTGACCTTGATGCCTTTTTTGCTTCTGTAGAACAGTTAGACCACATTGAATACAGGGGGAAACCTGTTATAATTGGAGGACTGCCAGGCGACAGAAGGGCTGTAGTCTCAACAGCTTCCTACGAAGCTAGAAAATATGGGGTTCATTCTGCTATGCCACTTTCGTTAGCAGTACAGCTATGCCCTGATGCGATTTTTATCAGGGGGAATTATAAGCGTTACCATGAAAAGTCTGAGCAGGTTATGGCTGTCTTTGCAAACTATTCACCCTGCGTTATACAGATTTCTGTTGACGAAGCCTTTTTAGATATAACAGGAACAGAAAGACTATTCGGACCTGCAGAGGAACTTGCAAAAAAGTTGAAGGAAGAAGTTAAGTCTAAAACGGGACTTACAGTCAGCGTCGGAATTGCAGGAACCATGTATGTAGCAAAAATAGCTTCAGGTTTTAAAAAGCCAGATGGGCTAACTTACGTTCAAGCAGGTCAAGAAGAAAACTTTATGCTTTCCCTTCCTTTAGAAAAACTTTGGGGAGCAGGAACAAAAACACTGCAACACCTCCGTTCTGCCGGCTTTACCTCTATAAAAGACATTCACGCCAAAAGCGAAAAATTGTTGCAAAGTATATTTGGAAAAGCAACGGGTTCATTTTTATACGATTCTGTCAGGGGCGGACAAAGTATTTCCTTTGGAGAAGAGGCAAAAAGCAGGTCCATAAGTTCAGAAAGAACATTTGAATTTGACCTTACAGATAGATTGGCAATAGACATGGCTTTAATGGAACTTAGCACACTAGTCATGTACAGGATGCACAAAGAAGAAGTGAGATCTTGCACAGTTGCATTAAAAATCCGCTATGAAGATTTTACAACTGTCACAATTCAAGAAACATCAGATTTTCCGGTCTCTTCCACTGATGACATGTTTGAACGATGCAAAAATTTATTTAATAAAAAATGGGATTCTTCACGGGGAATAAGATTGCTTGGGGCAGGCTGCTATAATTTACAAAATAAGAACATCCCCATACAAGGAAACTTGTTTGAAAACAACAATAGCAAAAAGGCTAAGGTAGAAGAAGCGATTTACAAATTAGAAGAAAAGCACCCTGAACTAAAAATTCGTAAGGCACTTTTATTCTAATCAACTACAGCCCACTAAAACCTATTCGAGTGGGGCAAAATAACCTGACTCATCCTTACCGGAATGATTGAGCAAATATGCTTCAACTTCTACCGGCAGGTATTTTTTTCCATACTCAGACTTTAGCGATGAAGTGTAGGTTATTTGATATAAACCTGAAGCCAAGCCTACAATATCACCTACCAAACCGGAAAGTCCCTCTGGCCTATAGACATAGTACAAGGTCCCTCTTGTATTTTGAGTAAGATAAGAAACCTCTTCACTTGCGCTTTCCTGATTTACAAGAACAGTGCTTAACGAAATATCGTTATTGTTCAAATACGCAGTTAAATCAGAAAGGCTATATTTTGTAAAAGCCCTGCTACTGACACTGCCATTTGTAATATAAACAAGACCTCGCTTTTTTTCACCGTTGATTAAGTCATTGGCCGCAAGACGAATTGACAAATCCAAAGAAGCCTCATCATCTGTATAGGGAGCTTTTAGGGCATTTGCAGAAAAAGTTGCAAGTGCATCAGGGCTACCCGTATACTCTAGGACTGGAAGGGCAGCACATGAAATTATATGAACCTTTCCCTGACCATTCATTGCAGCACATATTTCCCTAACAGCAGTATTCACCTGCTCTGTGTATTCCTTCATAGTTGAAGATCTGTCAATTAGGAAAGTAATATCAGCATAATCGTTGTTGTTAGAAGAACCGGTAAGAGTCATATCAGCTACAGCAGCCTTGCCTTCTGTAACAAGAAAATTCGTTTCGTTCAAGCCAACGATCGGTTGTCTTTTTCTGTTCTCAACCTTAACTTCCAATGTAACTTTAGGAAACTCATCAGCGTAAACCCTTTCTATCTGAACAAAATAACCGCCTACTAATTCAGACATCTTAGACATCACATATATGTTGTTTCCCTTAAAATCTGTAACAATCATATTTCCGTTACGGTCTGGAACTGCACTTGTTATCTGACCTGTCCTGCCTGTAACTGCGTTTTCCCAAACAGCACCGCTTGCACTGTCTATAGTAACTACCTTGTTCTTGTTGGTAAGCATCAAGTAGCTACCCAAAGCCTTCATGCACTCAGGGCGGGCAAAAGTCTTATCATTTACCAGTTTGCCTATATAGTTTCCGGCCCTATCAAATTCGTACACGGCACCGGTGACGCTGTCCGCAACATAAATCAAATCATCAATAACAGCAATACCGGTGGGAGACTTTAAGCCATCAAAGCCGACACTTTTTCCGCCAAAGTGCAAAAGTCCATTTCCGTCTGCGTCAAAAACAACAACCCTTGCATTACCAAAGTCTGTAACATAAATGTTACCATAAGAATCTTCAGCCAAGTATTGGGGACCTATCATCTCCCCTTCTCCTCGCCCCTTTTTCCCATAGTACTTTATGAAATTGCCGTTTTTATCAAGAAGGGAAAGCCTGTCACCTGCAAATTCGCTAAGCAAGAGGTTGCCGTTCTGCAACCTGATTATATCCATTGGCCGGTCAAAGCCATTAAGCGGTCCCCTGTATCTTTTTACAACTAAACCATTTACATCATAGCGCAAAAGCTCATTTGTTCCGTAAGCAACAACCCAAACAGAGCCATCGCTATTAGCAAGGGAAGAAGTCGGCTGACTGTAAATCAGGTTCTTTCCATTAATATTGGGGAAGGAACCAACTTCGGTATACCGTTGTGAAAATGCGAAATCCGCCTGAGTGATACGACGATCATTTACAACTTCTATAGTATTTTGAAGCAGAATACCACCCCAACCAGCATCCGATGCTGACTGCCAGGCCTGCAAGGCAGCCCCTTCTATTCCGGCCTTATAGTAAGCTTTTCCCAGCCAATCAAGTATACGGCTGTCACCCGGAACATAATTTAGGGCCCGCTCAAATTCCATTATACTTTCGCTGAAAGCCCCCCTATAGTAACTTTGCACACCCCGCCTGAACTCTTCATCAGCAAAACCAGAGGCGGCAGTAGCTGGCATAT